>JBGTEI010000001.1:0-2346 GCA_041747875.1 Pyrinomonadaceae bacterium
TTCGGTGATCGTTTTTGAAAACGCTCCGGGCTGAATCCGATCTCCCCATTCGTCGATATTTCCAAACACCGCAGCGACGCCGGTTCGGATACGACCTTCGGAATTCGCTTTGATGTTGGAGAACGCAAGACTTTTGAACTCTTTACTCATGAGAGAGAGAGTAAAAGTTTTTGCGAGAGGTTATTTTTTAGACCACTATGCCGATCACGAAACACCTGCAATTAGTCCCACCTAAGCAATCCTCATTCGGACAAACCGGAAGATCTTCGATGTTTTCAGACCGAACGCCGTCCCAATCCCGGCAAATGCGGCACGTTCGTAAATCTAAGATCGCGCTATACTCAAAAACCCCGATCTCGTTCTTATCAAACTCATCACCGCGCCCCGCCTGAATCCCGACATTCGCCGTATTCCGCGCCAGTTGTTCAAAAGTCTTTTGCGATTCATCGCGAAGATTTTCTTCAACGACCTCGCTATCAAAATTCCCCAGAGAATAAAGCAAGACCGCAATGTTTATCGCGCGGTTGACAATATCCGCGATCATTTTGGCAACGATCGTTTTAGCAAGCGTTTTCGCGCTGAATTTGCGTTTTTTAGGATCTTTCGCTTTAACCGATTTTGATTGCGCGGCGATCTCCTCCATAACCTGCGCGGCTCCCGCTTGATGCGCTTCGTCTAACAAATTCTCTAACTGCTTTTCGTGTTTCGGCGAAACTGTTAGCGACATCATTCCGATATTCTCGATCCCGAGAGATCCGGCTTGACTTCCCGCTTGCGTGATCAGGTCTTTACGGATCTGGAGAATAAGCGTTGTCAACCGTCCGGAAAACGCGGACAGATCCTCAATTTTCCCTTTCAGGTTGATAGATTGCTCAAGTTCCGTTGGTTCGCGTGAAAGCTCTAGTCCTTCCCATTCGTAGGTTTTGAGTTGAGTCTTTTTTTTTACAGGTTCTTTTTCGTCAGCGTCTTCTTCCTCGCCCGCCGTGAGTTGCTGCGGTTCGTTTCTTGCGGCCAGCCTTGCCGTCACCTGTTCGTTGACCATTTCGCTCTGGAAAACGTCCCCGCTTTCAACGGGTGCGAGTCCGATCAGTTCCCTGGCTTCATTTTTGGTCACGATGTCGGCGATATAATCCGTCCGCGCGCGGGTGTGAATTTGATCGAGTTCTTCTTTCAGGAATGAGGCTTGCGAAATATCCCAACCGACGCGGATTTTTCCGGCTTTAATGTCCTCTAATTTTTCGAATTCTGGCAATAAATACCACGTCAGCCATTTGCGGAAGGGTTTTAATTCAGGCGAGATCTTGTTTGACCAGAAATCGTTGAGCGCTTCTTTTGCGGATGCGCGGTTATTTGCCCATCTTAACCCGACAAATGCCGAAACTAGGATCGGCGGCACTCCAAACACTCCGCAGATCTTCGATTCAAAGCGTGATGAAATAGATTCGGAGTCGAGCTCGGACAAATCCGAGCCGATCTTTTGATAATCCGCGTGCTGGTCAAGCACGGCCAGTCCTTTTTGATTTGATCCATTTCTGCCATATTTGCGCCTCCAATCGGACTGCATTTTTTCCATTTCGGGTTTCTGAACAGTGCGATTCAGAATCTTCAAGATCCCGCTCGGTGTTCCGTCAGACTCGAAGAAAGCATCAACGTAGGTTGTTAAGCCAATATCCGAATTGATCGAGCCAAGCGCGACGGAAACAGGCGATAACCCACCGTATTGATTGACAAGATCCGCGCGGCGCCTGATCCGCATATCGTTAGGCTTGATCAACTTCGGGCGCCCGTTCGACATCATATATTCGTAAACTTCAACCTTTGTTCGGCTGTCGTTTAACCGGGCTTTTACGCGCGTCGGATTGAGAACGAGCATTTCAACAGGAATTCCCGCGCGTGAGCGGTTCATCATGACGTAGACGATGCCTGTTGTTTGCTCACTTTGTACCATCTTACGGCGGAAATCCTCGCCGATGTCTTGCATATTTGGTTTGCTTAAAAGATTTACCAGCGGGTGAGTCGGCACCGGTTCCCATTCGCCGTCGGAATTTTTCTTTTCAACCACCGGCTCTGCGTCGTTCATTACATCGGCGATCTTGTTGATACAGGCGAAAACGAGCTCGTGTTGTCGATAAGCGTCAGCGTAGTTCGATGTGGTAAGCCGTCGGTCGGTTCGGCTTAAGAAATTCAGGTAGTAATTATCCCAATACTCGACGCCGGAAAGATCGGCGGATGAGGCTTTCAGATTGGAAGGATTGAACGCCGATTTGATTTTTTGCCAAAGTTCCATAGCTTTCGAGTGAAAATGAAACTTTACAGTTTTGCGAGGTTGGTTATTTTGTGAGAGGA
>JBGTEI010000002.1:0-10827 GCA_041747875.1 Pyrinomonadaceae bacterium
TCGGTCTGCGGCTTGGGTTCTCTTACGTCAATCAAAAGCAGAGTGATGCCTCGCCGTTTCAGCTCGGAGGTTTTGATGGTTCGTTAAAACTTCCGAATAAAGGATTGCTTGAGTTTGAATGGGCAAGCAGCCGTGGTTCGCTCAATAACGGTTTTAGTTTCTTTGGAAATTCTCCATCGGGAGACACCGAATTCAATGGCAATGCGTTCTTTGTTACCCTCGATCAGCCGCTGCCGTTTGATCAAACGGTATTGAGATTTGAAGGATACAGCGCTTCGGGAAATTTCTTCAATCCTTTTGGCGCAACCGTCACGGCGGGGAGCACCCGAGGCGCGCTTTCGCTTGAATCAAAACCGATAAAAAACAGCACCGTAAGAGTAAATCTGGTCGCGGAAAAGAATCTTACCGAGAACGTCGATAACAACCGAATTACTGCCGGTATCCAGTGGTCGCAGATCGTCAATGAAAGACTGAAATTTAACTTTGGTTACGATTTCCGAAGATTTTCCGACAACGATTCTGATCGCGACGTTCTTTCGAATTTGATTACGATCGGCGCGGAATTCAAACCGACAAGCAAACTCGATCTATCGATCAAGCGCGAACAAAATCTCGGTGAGGAAGATCCTTCGTATCCAAACCAGACACTGATCGGTGCAAACTATCAGATCAATCAATTTGCAAAAGTGTTTTTCACGCAGAGGCTCGCCTCAAATCCGATCACACCGATCTCCGATGTTTCGGGAACCGGGTTTGCATCTTCAAATGCCCGTTATGAAACGGCGATCGGCGTCGAAACACAGTTTGGAAAATATACGAGTTTGAGCGGTCGTTATCAGCTCGAAAATGGTCTAAACGGCACGGATAGTTTTTCGATCATCGGCCTTAAGAATCGACTGCCGATAAACGAGAAGCTTTCGCTTGAAGCAGGTTATGAACGCGCGTTTCATCTGGCAGGAGAAGGGAAGAGTTACAATAATTTCACGCTTGGAGCAAACTGGCTTCCCGACGAAAACTTCCGCACCTCTTTTAGATATGAACTCCGCGACCGGGAAGGATTTGGACAATTATTTACTCTTGGTGCCGCAGGCAGGATCAAGCCCGGTTGGACGACTCTCGGACGCCTGCAATACGGCGATATTGATTTCAACGGACGAAAGAATTTTGCGATGAATGGTCAGCTGGCACTCGCGATCCGACCGCATGGTACAGACAAATACGGATTTCTTTTAAGCTATAAGCATCGTGAGAATTTCTTTTCAAGTAGTGATCAAAACATTTCAAACGAACTTCGCGATGATGTACTCTCAGTCGACGGTTTTCACCAAACAACACGGAAGCTCGAACTCTACGGGCGGTTCGCAGCGAAATACACGGCTGACAGATCACCTGAGATTCCGTTTGCTGCCAATTTGACGTATCTCGCTCAGGCCCGCGCTCAGTATTATTTAAGCGACTCGTTTGACGTCGCGATCGAAGGAAGATATATGTATCAGCCCACAACCGGTTCGCAGAATCGCTGGTTGGGTTTGGAGGCAGGTTATTGGCTCACGCCGGACCTTCGTTTGGGCGGCGGTTACAATTTCAAACAGTCTACCGAAGTATTCGGATTCAAAAGCGATCAGGTCTATAATAGGGGCGGTTTCTATTTTAGTGTTACAACCAAGCTGTCAAAAATTTTCGATCTATTTGGAACTTCAGATAAAGGACTTGAACACACACTTCGGGGCGGTAAATATCCTCAATCTGCGAAAAAAGAAAGTAAGAATAATAAGTAGTTGTAAAGTTCGGGATTTGACAAGAATAACTGAACAAATACACGAAATATCTCAAGGGAATACACGTTATCTTTTATTTCGGCGCTTAAAATAATGAAGAATTTCTGTGGCAGAGAAAAAAAGAAACTGATGGGGAATGTGACATATCTCGCATTTATTCTCATTGCCTTTCTTCTGCCTGCCCCAAACGTCAGTTCGCAGATCTGTGCAGTTCCGGGTAAGGACGGTCCTCAAACCATCAGCGGGGTCGTAAATACCTATTACCCATCTCCGGCATCAGCAAGCACCTCAGGGAGCAGTATTCCGGTCGGCGCGGTTACGAATCTAGGCAGCAGTCTGACGCCGATCGCAGCGGGAGATCTGCTTCTTGTTATTCAGATCCAGGATGCCGTGATCACGTCGTCGAATAACAGTAATTACGGCGGTAACAACGGAACCGGCCGGGGTTTCACTTCGGGAAATGCCGGGTATTACGAGTATGCTGTTGCGACGAATAGCATAGGAATAGCGGGAGGTACGATCACTACCGCGCAGACTCTGTCGAGAACTTATCAAAGTACCGCGGCAACATCTTCAAGCGGAAGAAAAGCCTATCAAGTAGTAAGGATCCCGCAATATTCGTCAGCAACGATTTCGGGAACTATAAATGCGGCGACCTGGGATGGTAACTCCGGTGGGATAGTGGCATTTGATGTAGCCGGAACGTTAAATATGGGCGGCGGTACGATCAATGCAAACGGCAGCGGATTTCGCGGCGGACTGGGAGTTACGCTTACCGGAGGAAGCGGCAGTTCTTCAGACTATCGCGGAGTTTCGACAAATGGCAGCGGAGGTTCGAAAGGAGAAGGGATCGCAGGTACGCCCCGTTTTACGTGGGACGGTCTCCTCGGAAACACGAATGCGGCGGAAGGCTATCCAAATGGAAGTTATTTTCGCGGAGCGCCCGGAAATGCGGGCGGCGGCGGTACAGATGGAGCACCATCGTCGGATAACGGAGAGAACTCCGGCGGCGGCGGCGGCGGAAACGGCGGAATTGGTGGACGCGGAGGAAATACGTGGAACTCAAATCTTACGGTTGGCGGAATCGGTGGAGGCACGGTGACACCGGCTGCAAATCGCCTTGTCCTGGGCGGCGGCGGCGGCGCGGGAACCACGAATAACGGCGCAAATGCTACCGCAAGCGGCGGCGCGGGCGGCGGAATTGTTGTTATTAGAGCCGGTGCTATTTCCGGAACCGGAACAATAACTGCAAACGGATCTAATGCTCCTGATTCAAATCCGACCTGCTGCGGTGACGGTGCGGGCGGCGGTGGCGCCGGAGGTTCGATAATGGTGACCGCAGCAAACCCCGCGGGAATGTCAGGGATCACTACATCAGCAAGAGGCGGAGACGGCGGTGACACAAATGTCGCAATAGTTCCGCATGGTCCGGGAGCGGGCGGCGGCGGCGGCGTGATTCTATCAAATAGTTCTTTCGGCTCGACAAATGTAAATGGCGGACCAAATGGAACTACCTATCCTTCAACTGCTTTTCCCGATCCGGCATACGGCGCGCAGCCCGGTCAGCCAGGAATTGTAAATACAAGTATAAATCAGGCTTCCATTCAAGGCACGACTTCAGGTGCAGATTGCGTCCCGGTTTTGACAGTTACAAAATCTACATCGACACCGACTGTTAATTTAGGTCCGACCGGGGGAACCGCGACTTACGCAATAACCGTGACAAACGCCGCCAATAAAGCGCCTGCAACTCAATTATTGATCTCGGACGCATTACCTCAGCCTGTAGCAAATGGATTCACCTACGCAAGCACGACCTCGGTAGCGTTGAGCGGCGGTGCGACCCGTCCTTCAACCGTCAATCCCGCGGCAGGTTCGATAAATCCGCAATGGAGTCAGTTTACGATCCCCGCCGGCGGAAGCGTTATTCTTACATTTGTAACAAATATCGCTGCGACGGTTCCAACAGCCACTTACCAAAATCCGGCCGCTGCTACATATCTTGATCCCGCCAGAACGGTCCCGACCGGAACAAAAACCGCCGTGTATGATTCGGCTACAAGTAAAAATGAGGACGTAAAAATTGTCGGCCCTCCGAATATCAGCCTTGTTAAGAATTGTACGGTACCCGCAAATTGCACAACTTCACCCCAGCTTCCAAACACCGATCTGACGTATAAGATCGATTTCTCCAATATCGGCGGAGTAAGTGCGTCGAGTCTTGTTCTCGTCGACAGTATTCCGGGGAATACCGATTTCAAGCTCGGTTCGGCTGCCGTCAGTGTGGGCACGACGGGATTAACTTTTGTCATCCAGTATTCAAGTGATTATGATTCGAATAACCCGACTCTTGCGACATGGACCTATACGCCGGTGAGTGCGGGCGGCGGAGCTTCTGCCGGATATGACCGCCTTGTAAAAGCAATACGTTGGCGCGTAACGGCGGGAAGTCTTTCTCAGATAGCACCGAACAATGCAGGAAGCGTTACTTTTATTTCTAAGATCAGATAAGTCTTAATATTATAAAATGCGGGTTGCGTAGGGATCCGGATCAAGAAAAAGTTCCGACACCAGGACAGCGCCGGAGGCGGCAAGAAAACCAGTTTGCGGGCGGTATTTGGCTCGTTAGAAAGTGCTTTTTTGGTTATTTCAAATTTCAGATCTCAGATCTCAGATTTCAGATCTCAGATTTCAGATCTCAAATCTCAGATTCCAGATCTCAGATTTTTGGTTCTCGGCTAAAGTCGCCCCGTCTTTTCAATCTGTCCACCAGGTTGAGGTATTGGCAAGTTAGGAAGGCTTTTCTGTTCTGATCATTTAATTTGAGCTCTGAAATTTGAAATCTGAAATTTGAGATTGCGGAAGTTCCTTATCTATCTCCACGTTTATACTATCTCTATTCTTCTCGACGACAGAACATCAATCCTTTCCCTATTCACCTCAAAACCGATTCCCGGCTTTTCTGGCGCCGTGATCGTTCCCGTTTCGGAAACTACTACGTCCGGTTCAATAATATCCTCGTGCCAGTATCTTTTACTCGCCGAGACATCGCCGGGAAGTGTAAATCCGGCATGAGTTGACATCGCGATATTATGAGCGCGGCCGATGCCCGATTCGAGCATTCCGCCGCTCCAAACCGGAATTCCTGAATTCCGGCAAACTTCCTCGATAAGTTTTGCCTGCGCGTGTCCGCCAACCCTTCCAAGCTTTACATTTATGATCCTGCACGCGCCGAATTCGATAGCTTTTCGGGCGTCTTCCGGAGAGCGGATCGATTCATCGAGACAGATCGGAGTTTTAACTTCTTTCTGCAGTTTTGCGTGATCAAAAATATCATCATAGGCAAGCGGCTGCTCAAACATCATCAGGTCGAATTTATCCATTCGTTTGAAAAGTTCGACATCGCTTAATATGAAAGCCGAGTTCGCATCGCCCATCAGCAAGATATCACCAAATTCTTCGCGCACTTTCTCGATCACATCATAGCTCCAATGCGGCGCGATCTTTATTTTGATCCGCCGATAGCCGGCGTCGACCTCAGTCTGGATCTTCTCAATTAACTGTTCGACCGAATCCTGGATGCCGATCGAAACACCGCAGGCGATCTCGCTCTGCGTTCCGCCAAGATGCCGCCATAATGGAACGTTTAGTTTCTTTGCTTCAAGATCCCAAATTGCGGTTTCGATCGTTGCTTTTGACATTCGATTCCCGCGAACCCGTTCCATCAAACCCCAAACATCCGAGGCACTTCCAAATTCTTTTCCGACTACCATCGGCGCGAGGATCTTCTCAATAGTTTCCCAACACGAATCAGTCCATTCTTCGCAATACGAAGGAGTTTCACCGCAGGTTGTTTCACCCCAACCCTCATTCCCGTCTTCATCTTCTACGCGGGCGAGAATAATACGGCGCTCGTATGTTCGGCCAAAACTTGTTTCAAAAAAATGCACGAGCGGCATTTGGATCTCGGTCAATTCGATTTGTTTTATTTTCACTTTTTTATGGGTTAGGGATTTGTTTTTGGACAGATAATAGCTTCTCGGCGATCGAATACTCAGTTTATTATATTTCCTGAAGTATTTTATTCTGATTCAACATTTAGTGCCACACGGGACATAAAGATCAATAGGTTTATTTGGCAATTTATTTGAGATCTATTTTAAGATCGTCGGTTTACTCACAATAAAGTCCGGTACTATTTGAAACCATCTTCGAGTTTCCGGTTTTTTATCATTTTCATCGGGTATTCGGCGAATTCTTTTAGCAGCGATGCCTCCACTTTCTCGGCCGTCCCGCACCGTGTCTTTTCTTTCAGCGCCTCTTTGATGACCGGAACGTATTTATCGGGCATATTTTCGAGCGCCCATAAGCCGCCTTCCGGTTTTGAAGTGATGATCCCGTCTTTTATAAAAGCCAGCACTCTGCAAAAATTCAAAACTCCATAATCCGGGACATTTACTGTTCCGCTGTTCGGCCCTTCCATGATCCGTTCATAACTCCAGGTCGCGTCCCGAGAAATAGAATCAAGATAATGTTTATTCGGAACGTCCGGGAATATCTCAGAGGTCGGCTGTCCGAAGAGACAGATACCTCTTTTCTTAGTAATGACAAAATGGGCTGCCAGATCAGGATCCGTTTTTCCGTCTGATAGATCAGCATTTCCGTCTGCAAACGTCTGCACTTGGTCAGCTCCGAAATGAAATTGATAAGGCGTCGGGTAAGCAAAATTCTTAAGATCATTTAGCGAAACAACGCTCAGTTCATAACCCTTCGCCGGAGCGTTTTTTGATAACTCGAGCATTATCGTCGAGAGATCTTTTTTGCTTTCTAAAGTAATTGATCCTGTGACGACGATCAGAATATCAATATCACTCGATTCCGGGTTAAAACAGCCCATTGCCAAAGAACCGTGCAAATAGATACCTACAAGATCCTCATCAAAATGGGACGTGAATCTAATTATCAGGTCGTCTAACGAAATGCGTACGTCTTCGGGAAGTTGGAGTTGGCTATTCGTCATTACCATAGATCGCCGATCAAATAACGCCTTACAATATTATGGCGAAGTAAAAAAGGCCGCTATCCTTCAGAAAGGTATTTCCGGATCCCTTCAAACGTATTCTTCCAACCCGTTTCGCACGCAGCATAATAATCGTCAGCGATCGGATCGGCGGGGAATCCGTCTTGAATTACTTCTAAAGTACAGCCCGGATCTTTCGGTTCGACGATGAATTCCGCACTAATACTCGCCTCAAACGGGAGATCGCCGCTTTTTGAAAAGTACTTTGCATCGGTGAAAAGTATCCGGCGGGGCGGTTCGTATTCTTCAATTGTAAACGCGGAAATGTAGTCAGGTTTATCCGGATCTTCTCCCCAGGCCGCAGTCCAGATCCCTTCTTTTTTGGGCAATACGATCGCCCGTGATGCGCCCCACCAAATACAGATGGCGGTTGGCCGGCATAAAATTTCAAACATTTCTCCGGTCGAAACCGGAAACTCTTCTTTATGTGCGTGTTTACGATAATTCATTGGGCGTTATCCTCACGCCGCAGTTTATAATATACTTTTGGCATCCCAAACACTTATAAACGAATCCCAAGTTCAATAATTAACTATAAAAATCTACTTGCGGCTTTTTTTTAAGTTTTCTAGTAAAGGAGAAACTATACATTGCTTCGTCTAATTCTATTTCAATCAAATAATTCTAACGTTCAGGATGCGACAAAGAAAGCCGTAGAGGCAGGTCAAGCCGCGCAAAATACCGTGATCGAAATGGCGAATGGTTTCTTTGCCCAGCTCCCGCTGATAGCAGTTGGCGTAATCGTTTTTCTGATCTTTTTCGGGCTCGCACATATTGCCCGCAGGGTGATCAAAATGGCGGCGCTAAAAGCCAAAGTTGACGCCATGCTTGCCTCATTAATGGCACGGATCGGATATTTTCTTGTTATCGTCTTGGGTATATTTGTTGCGGCAACGGTTATTTTCCCGGGCGTTAATCCCGGCAGCCTGATCACAAGTCTGGGGATCGGTTCTGTTGCGCTCGGATTTGCGTTTAAGGATGTTCTGCAGAATCTGTTTGCCGGTTTCTTGATTCTTTTCTACCGACCATTTGCGATCGGTGATCAAATAAAGATCGATGATTTTGAGGGAACCGTTGAAGAGATCAATGTCCGTGCGACGAAGATCAAAACCTATGACGGCGAACGCGTCGTAGTTCCGAATAACGAGCTTTATATGAAATCCGTATTGGTCAGAACTGCCTTTCCGCATCGTCGAACAAAGATCGTCGTTGGGATCGGTTACAACGAAGATCACGAAAAGGCGAGAGCGATCTTGCTTGATGTATTGAAAAATACGGAAGGTGTTTTGGATTCGCCGGAACCCGATGTAAACGTGGTTGAGCTCGGGGACTCTTCAGTAAATTTGAAGCTGCTTTACTGGACTGATTCGGTTCAATCAAGTACTCGCAAAACGAGCGATCGCGTGGTTTCTGCTGCGAAGACAGCGCTCGATAAAGCTGGAATCGAAATTCCTTTCCCGCAGCGGGTGCTTACAATGACGGATAATAAATTTGAGGTGAAATCGGCGGGTTAGGGTTTGCTAAACGGGGCCAGACCGGGATTTTGATCGTATTTGAGGAGATTTTGAATTTTAATCGATCCATTGATCGTCCGTTAGTTCTAACCAATTGAAAATGGCGATAGCTTGTAGCCCGTAGCGCAAGCTACGGGTGAGACAACCCAATTCGGACAAGCCCGGGAATGGGCGACACCGGGCCGATCATATTAAGGCATTTCTAATTCAAGCAATGCGAGTCCGCCTTTTTGTTTTTCATCCGTTTTTCCGATACCGCATATCAAACGTTTCTTCGGATTCGGAAGTTTGATGAGACGCCCAAAAGCTTCAAATATCTTTCCCTTTTTATTTAGTGCTTCGAGTTCGAGATTCTTTACAAGATGTGCCTTGTCAGCCTGGACGATGATCTGCCCGTTTTTCTTGCCAAGGTCGACGAGTACTGTACCAAATGGAAACGGGGTTTCTTCAGGATCTTTTCCAAACAAGCCGCATTTCGCAATACCCCTTGTCAATACGCCCTGAACTCTTACTACCCGTCCAAGAAATTCCGGATGCTCATCGATCCCGCCTGTAAATGTCAGTTCATTAACAACCGGAACCCGCAGTCTTGGTAAGACGTGCGTATCCATATACGTATAGGTAAAGAAAATTATTAAAGGAAGTGCAATAAGATAACCCCATAAAATAGGCAGGATCGGCGGCTTGAGCGTCATCGCTTGTATTCGTCTGTTTAGCACGTACCAACTGAAAACCCTAAAAACAGGATAGAAAAATGCTAATGTCAAAAGTGCCCAACCCATCGCCCATTCGCTTTTAAATTCGCACATCGATTCAGCGCGTCCGCTTTGAAAGAGCGCGATCGCCGGCACGAAAAAAAGAGCGTCGATAAAGATGTAAACCGGATGAGTACTAAAAAAAGGAAGATTGATATCGGTCGGCGTAAATACAAGATGCTTGCTGATCGTCTGCATCCATACGCTTGGGTGAAGTATGTAATAAAGGCTGATGACAAGAAACGGAATCGCAAAAAGAATATTAAGCCATAAGTACCAATTATTAAATTCAGGCCGCGGCGGACACCCGTGCACACCGGTCGTCATCGCGAGCAAGCCTACAGAATTTGAAATGAAGTACAAACTCAGCGCATGCAGACCGGCGATCCTGAATACATAGATCATCTGCCAGAAACTTTTGAGCAGGCTTTTGAGGTCCATAGCGTCCGAAATTCACGATAAACTTTGGGGTTCACGGTGAAGAATACTTTACCGCGTATCGAACTGCAATGGTGAGGAAGTTTACTGAGTTCAGTGAGTTTTGCGAGTTGACTGAGTTTGGAAATAAATTTGTCTGCTAGCCGATTAGCAAAATTATTTTGAAAAGGCGGAATTCACTGCCCGTGTCCGGATAGATTCTTAATCCTCATTAATCAAAAGCAAACCGGAGCGCTCTCGCAACCCTCGAAACTCTCTTAACTCAGCCAACTCGCTGAACTCGGTAAACTATCAGTCAACTAAATATCTATTCCGTTGAAACTTCGTTTTCTCCGAGAAGCGCGGCGTTCACCGTATGCCAACTCAAGGAAGCGCATTTGACCCGGGCAGGGAATTCCAATACGCCGGCAAATATCCTGAGTTTTCCAAGTTCATTTTCGTCGGTTTCAATATCGAGTTTTCCCGTCACCATCCGGTGGAATTCATCAAATATTTTCGCCGCTTCCTCTTTTGTTTTTCCTTTTACAGTCTGCGTCATGATCGAGGCAGACGCCTTAAAGATCGCGCATCCCGAGCCCTGAAAAGAAACGTCTTCTACGACATCTCCATCCATTTTTAGGTAGACCTGAAGTTTATCGCCGCAGAGCGGATTGTTGCCGTCCGCATGTTTATCAAAATCTTCCATCACGCGAAAATTTCGCGGATTTTTATTGTGATCTAAAATTACTTCCTGATATAAATCGCTTAATTCTGACATAATTTCTTAAATACTTTTGCTTCTAACACTTTCGGATCAATATTCTTTTCAAACAGATCTTCGACGCTGATCTTCTCTTCTTCGAGCAAATACTTCACCATCTGATGATATTTGAAATAATCATATTTTGAGTCATCAACCGGATCTTCTTTCCAAAGTCTTAAACCGTCTTCATACGATAGGGTAGTTTCTCCGGCGACATATTCACAATATCCCTCATCCTTCCACGCCGGGATTCGCATATATCTCGCCAATCCATATTTACTGCTTATCTGATTATGCGTAATTTCATGCGCGATCACTCCGCTTAGGGATCTTTTGTTTGGCGCATCTGTATCCCTTAAAACCAGGTCATTTGCGATGTCTGATCTGTTGACTTTAATGTTTTGGAGGACCGGAATTGTTGATGCAAATGATCGTCCTTCGAGCTTTAGGAATTTGTATAAACCGTGCGAATCCGCGATAAAGATCCTCTGTTGGGAATTCCGATCGTATATCGGAGACT
>JBGTEI010000003.1:0-6129 GCA_041747875.1 Pyrinomonadaceae bacterium
ACGATCGACGCGAAGAGCGGAACAGCGCTCAAGATCGACCAGGAAAAATATGTAGATCCGCAGGATAATTTTGGTGCATCCTGGTCGCCGGATTCAAAATGGATCACCTATACAAAAAATCTTAAAAGCCGAATGCAGGCAGTTTTTATCTATTCGGTCGGTTCGAAACGATCTTATCAGGTAACGGATGGGCTCGCCGATTCAAACTCACCGGCTTTTGATGCAGGCGGAAAATATCTCTACTTTATGTCGAGTACTGATTTTGGGCCAAATACCAGCTGGCTTGAAATGAGTTCGCTTGATCACCCGACACGCCGATCACTTTATGTTTTAGTTCTGAGCGCCGATGAACCTTCGCCATTTATCCCCGATACAGGAGACGAACCGGATCGCGTAGATGACCAATCCAAATCAAAGACACCCGACACTTCGGTCCGCATAGATCTTGAAGGGTTTGATCAGCGTATTCTTCCGATCAAGGTCCGTGCTGCTGATTTTCGTGATCTAACCGCCGGCGCGGCCGATTCATTCTTCTATACAGAATTGGTTCCCGGTGTCGGACTACAGCTCATGAAGTATGGCCTCAAAGCCGGAAAAGCCGTGCCGTTCCTTGAAGGAATTACTCAGTATTCTATTTCTGCCGATAAGAAAAAACTTTTGTATGGGGCACGGGGCGGACGCTGGGGAATTATAGGAACTGATGCACCGGCGAAGGTCGGTGAAGGCGCTTTGAATGTTTCTGCATTAGAAATGAAACTCGACCCGCGCGAGGAATGGAAAAACATCTATCGCGAAACATGGCGGATCCAGCGTGAATTCTTTTACGATCCGAAAATGCAGGGCGCAGATTGGGAGGCGATCTATAAAAAGTATCTTCCCCTTCTCGAAAATGTCGGCCATCGCGTGGATCTCGGCTACATCATCGCTCAGATGGGAGGCGAGTTAACCGTCGGCCATTCATATCTGACGGGATCGGGCGACGTACCAGCAGATGATCCGGTTTCGGTCGGAATGCTTGGAGCGGACATTGAGGTCGAAAACGGATTTTACAGGTTAAAGCGAATCTACACCGGTGAAAACTGGAATCCCGAATTACGCGCACCGCTTGCAACGCCGGGAATAAAGGTTTCCGAAGGCGACTATATCCTTGAAGTAAACGGAAAACCGCTCGATTCTAAAACAAATTTTTACAGTATTTTTGAGGGTACGGCCGAACGACAAACAGTTTTACGCCTGAACAATAAGCCGTCGCGTGATGGTTCGCGTTTGGTAACAGTTGTTCCCGTCGGGAGCGAAAGCGGGCTTCGAACACGAGCGTGGGTTGAAGGAAATCGCCGGATGGTTGACAAACTTTCCGGTGGACGGCTTGCCTATGTTTGGCTTCCGAATACCGGCGGACCAGGCTATTCATCCTTTATTCGCTATTTCTATTCGCAGCAGGATAAGGAAGGAACGATCGTTGACGTCCGCTACAACCAGGGCGGAATGGTCGCCGATTTTATTGCAAACGAACTCGATCGCAAGCCGATGGGATTTTTTGCACTGCGCGACGGTGAGCCATTTTTCTCGCCGATCGCCGGAATTTACGGACCGAAGGTGATGATCATCAATGAATCGGCGGGCTCCGGTGGAGACGCACTTCCATTCTATTTCAAACTGCGAAAACTCGGGCCGCTGATTGGAACGAGAACATGGGGCGGACTCGTCGGAACTCTTGGTTCTCCTCCAACGATAGACGGCGGCGGAATTACGGCTCCGAGTCTTGCTTTTTACAATCTTGAAGGAAAATGGGACGTTGAAAATGTCGGTGTAGCCCCGGACATCGAGGTCGTAAATACGCCCGCTGAAACAAACAAAGGCCGCGATCTGCAGCTTGAAAGAGCTGTAACTGAGGCACTCAAGCTGGTTGAAAAGAATCCGATCCCACGTCAGCCGCGGCCCGATTCGATCGACCGGGTGTCAAAGCCAAAAGGAAATAGATAATGAAAATCTCCGAAAAAAATATGAAGAAACCCGCACGAAGTAAGGATCACACTATCAACGTACTTCCCGGGGATTTCAGTGGTTCTCCGGCTAAGACACACTTACTTCGTCCGTGTTTCAGCAGTGCGGTTTTGTTTTGCTTAGGTATTATGTTGGCCGCATTTTTACCTGCTCAGGCACAAACCGCATCGGTTTTTAATTGGAGCGAAGCGATGGTCACAATGCGTGACGGAGTGAAACTCAACACGCAGGTCTTTTCGCCGACACGCACCGATGAAAAGTTTCCGATCATCCTGATCAGGACTCCATACGGTATTGGCAAACTAACCTCCGAGCAGCTGGCAGGTGCGATTCCCGAACTTTCAAAAGAGGGATACATCGTAGTTCAACAGGACATCCGCGGCCGATTCAAGTCTGAGGGAGAATTCGTAATGCTTCGCCAGCCGCGTGAGAAAACCGACAAGAAAGCAATCGACGAAAGCACCGATACTTATGACACGATCGAATGGCTACTAAAAAATGTGCCGAATAATAACGGCAGGGTTGGAATGTCCGGTACGAGCTACGGCGGTTGGCTGACCGTTATGGGAATGCTTGATCCGCATCCTGCATTAAAGGCGGTTGCGCCGCACGCATCGCCCGCTGATATGTGGCTTGGTGATGACTTTCATCACAATGGTGCTTTTCGTTTGAGTTACGGATTTGAATTTACGTACATGATGGAAACCTCAAATGAGGTTGTCAGTCCTACCGAAGTTGTAAACAAGCGAGATGCTTACGAGTGGTATCTGGAGCTTGGGGCATTATCAAATGTCGATCAGAAATATCTAAAAGACAAATATCCGACGTGGAACAATTTTGAAGAACATCCCGATTATGACTCATTCTGGAAACGGCAGGCGTTTGCACCCTGGCTTAACCGGGTAACGGTTCCGACTCTTAATGTCGCCGGCTGGTGGGATCAGGAAGATTTTTACGGACCGATCAAGATTTATGAGCTTCTCGAAAAACATGATTCGAAGAATATGAATTTCCTTGTCGTCGGCCCCTGGAATCACGGCGGTTGGTCGCGAGGTGACGGAGATAAATTGGGTCGCATAAATTTTGGAAGCGCGACTGCGGATCATTTCCGCAAAGATGTCCGGGCTAAGTTTTTTGCTCATTACCTAAAGGACAAAGCCGATCCTGATTTGCCCGAGGCACTGACCTTTCGAACCGGCGCGAATGAGTGGATCAGACACGACGATTGGGATCCGAAAGAAGCAGTCGTAAAAAATCTCTATTTTCACGCTAACGGAAAATTATCATTTAACGCACCTGGAGCCGAAAATCCTGCATTTGACGAATACATATCTGATCCGGCGAAACCGGTGCCGTACCGTCAGCGTCCGATCTCTCCGGGAATGGGCGGCGCATGGCGTACGTGGCAGCTTGATGATCAGCGTTTTGTAGATAGCCGCCCGGATGTATTGACATGGTCAACCGATCCGCTCGAGGAAGACGTTACCGTGTCCGGAAAGATCCTTGCCAATCTATTTGCATCAACCTCGGGTACGGACAGTGACTGGATCGTCAAACTGATCGATGTTTATCCCGATGACTTTCCGGCCGATCAGTCGATGGGCGGATACCAATTGATGATCGCCGGCGATGTTTTTCGCGGACGCTATCGCAACAGTTTTGAAAAGTCGGAACCGATCCCGGCAAATTCGGTTCAGAAATATACGATCCGCTATCCGGCAAATGATCATACTTTCAAAAAAGGTCACCGGATCATGGTTCAGGTTCAAAGTACGTGGTTCCCGGTGATCGACCGGAATCCGCAAAAGTTTGTGCCGAATATTTTTAAGGCGGTAGATACAGATTTCCAGAAGGCTACCCAGCGGATCTTTCGGGCGGGTTCGAATGCTTCGCATATTGCGCTGCCGGTCATTGAGGGCAATAGATAGAGATCGGAGAAACAGGTTACGAAGAGTTCTTAGTACGAGTAAATTGGCAAATTTTGGGGATTATTTCGATTGTTAAAACTGGATAGCGTCGTGTTTTTATAATAACTGCAACGGCTTTTCAATCAATCCCGCGGAGAATTGATTATGAATAGACTGAAGAAACAATTGATTGACCGCTTTTTTTGCGGATTGATCTGCCTGATATTTCTGGCCTCCGCCGCTCCTATCCCGGCGCAGACTATTGAACCGATCTACGACATTGTCATCCGTAACGGCCGCGTACTCGATGGATCGGGAAGCCCCTGGTCGGCTGTAGACGTCGCGATCAAGGACGGGCGATTTGTAAAGATCGGACGCGTTGAAGGAAAAGGAAAGCGGGAGATCGACGCAAAGGGAAAATATGTGACGCCCGGATGGATCGATGTAATGGATCAATCGGGTCATGTGCTGCCAAAAAACGGTCTTGCGGAAAACAAAGTATTTATGGGTGTGACAACCGCGATCGGCGGTGAAGGCGGTACACCCGTTCCGGCCGATAAGATTACTGAATATTTTGAAGGTCTTGAGAAGAGCGGGATCAGCATCAATTTCGGCAGCTATTTTAGCGAAACGCAGGCGCGAGTTGCCGTTCTCGGTATGGACTCGAGAGATCCAACACCTGAAGAACTCGAGAAAATGAAGGCGATCATGGAACTCGCTATGAAGTCCGGCGCGATGGGAATGACGACGGCTTTGATCTATCCACCGTCAAGTTTTGCAAAAACTCCGGAACTTATCGAAATGGCAATGGTCGCCGGAAAATACGGCGGGATTTATGCCAGCCATATGCGCGACGAAGGTAAAGGACTTGTCGGAGCAATTGAGGAAGCGATCGAGATCGGCGAAAAAGGCGGACTTCCGGTTGAAATTTTCCATCTCAAAGCGGCGTATCAGCCGGGTTGGGGAAAATTGATGAAAGAGGCGGGCGAAAAGATCACGGAGGCACGCGCACGCGGGGTGGATGTCGCCGCTGATATTTATTTATATACGGCGGGCGGAACGGGACTCGAAGCGACGATCCCGTCATGGGCTTTTGAAGGCGGCGTAGCAAAACTTCTTGAACGACTAAAAGACCCGAAAATTCGCGCTCGTCTAAAAAATGAATTAAAAACGGGTTCGCCTGGCTGGTGGAACATCGTTGAAGCATCCGGCGGCTGGGAAAATGTCGTGTTGGTCAACGCTCAAAATAAAGAAAACGCAAAATTTGAAGGAAAGAATCTCGATCAGATCGCAAAAGAATTGAAGAAAGACCCGGCAGATGCTGCCTGGGATCTGGTTTCGCAAGGCAGCGGACGGGTAATGGCGATCTATCACATGATGAGCGAGGACGACATAACTACGGCTCTGAAATTTCCGTGGACGAGTATCGGAAGTGACGCCGGCGCATCGCTCGTTCCGGGAGTAGTTGATGGTTTAGGACTCGCACACCCGCGCTCATACGGAAATCATCCGCGGCTTATTGCGTTTTACGTTCGCGAGAAAAAAGTAATTTCATTGCCGGAGGCGATCCGAAAAATGACCTCGTGGCCGGCTTCCCGAATGCGGCTCGATTCCCGGGGACTTATCAAGACAGGAATGTGGGCCGACGTTGTGATTTTTGATTACGACCGGATCCAGGACCGTGCAACGTTTGAGCAGCCGCTTCTCAGTCCGGTTGGAATTAATTATGTACTGGTCAATGGAGTGGTTGTTGCTGAAGACGGAAAACACACCGGGGCGAAACCGGGGAAAGTAATTTACGGACAGGGCCGCGGAATGAAATAGGGACTTTTGAAGACCTCGGGGGTTTGACATTTATCAAACGGATTTACTCCCCTCCTTCCCAAGGAGGGGTACCCGAAGGGTGGGGTGGTTGATTCCGCTAAAAACTGCAGCTTCTTTGGTTTAAAGAAACCACCCCGTCAGCGAAGCGCTGCCTCCCCTCCTTGGGAAGGAGGGGAGTTCAGAACGAATTATTATTTGGCTTATTTTGAGAACAAGAATAATGAATAAATTAAAACAAAAAAATCTCCGTATCACGTTTTGGCTATTGTTGGTAAACGCTGCAATGATCTTGAGCGTTTTCAGTGGTGTGTCGTTTGGACAGGACATTGACTTGAATAAGCTCGCCGCCGATCTTGAACCCGAGATCCGCAAGGCGATGATCGATGGACAGATA
>JBGTEI010000004.1:0-13224 GCA_041747875.1 Pyrinomonadaceae bacterium
TGCCGCGTTTTATCAGTTAACGTCGTCAATCTAAACAGATTGTGACCGACTTTCGGTGTCTCAGTAATTTTCTCACTACGTTCAGGCATAGCCTCGATAGCTTTTTGCAATCGCTCTGTTTCACCCGAAAGATCCGATGAAACCGAAATTTCGTGATTTACCTGCCGCGGATTTGATTCATCCTTCAGATCAGGGTAACGCAGACCTTCGTAAGCACTTTCCGTGTCAGCTATATTTTTGAAAACTGCTGAAGCAGAGAAGTTATACCCGAGATCCGTGCCTTGCTCACGGGCGATCAAATAGGTAATTATCCAATCGGATTTTGCCTGATAAACAGGTTCGATCGCTTTTCGCACTCGTTGAACAAAGCCGCTGTTGTTTGTGTATGTTCCGTCAACTTCTGCAAAACTCGCCGCCGGCAGCACAACATCAGCGTGCGCGGTCGTTTCAGTTTCAAATAGTTCCTGGACTACAACAAAATCTTTGCCGCTCAAACCCGAATTGTCTTGCAAACTTCCGGCGATCAACAGTGCTTTTGAATCCTTCAAAACGTCACCGAGAGATCTTTTGCCGGGCATCATATCGTTTGCACCGACCGAATTATTGTACTTCGGCAAAGGGTGCAGCAATGTACGACGGCTTTCAGCAGAGAAGTCCTTCGCCGATGCAGCAAGAATTGCCTGAGCGTCGGTAGATAAATCACCACCAAAAGAAATTAAAAAGTCGCCTTCGGTTTCATCTATTGTTTTTCTGAGCGATTCAATTTCGCTTTTTTCGATGCCCAGCTTTGCAATGGCGGTTTCATCACCGGCTGTAAACGCGAGTGCAAAAGCATCGAGTGAACCCGGGTTGATGTGGATAAACTGTGTCGCTGTCTGCGTTAAACGAATCGGCGTATCGTTTACAATAATCAATTTTGCGCCGCCGTTCTTCACTGCCTGACGCATTTGTTTCGCCGTAAATGTTTGCTCTTCTTCAGGTTCACCGCCGATCAAAAGTATTGTTTTTGCGTAGCGAATTTCCTTATGTGTACAAAGCGGAACGCTCAAGTTGTCAAAAAATGGTGACAGATCATAAGCATCGGAAACAGCATAATTTTCTGTTCCGACAGCCTCTGCAGCAAATCTTCTTAGCGTGAAAACGGCTTCATTTGTCAGGCGTGAGCTTGCTACTACGCCAATATTTGTGCCGGCTTCTTTAAATTTCTCCGCAATGAATTCGATAGCGCCGTCCCACGTCGCAGGAATTAGTTTTCCGCCTTTTTTATATCGTATAAGCGGTGTCTTAATTCGATCAGGATGATTTATAAATTCGTGTGCGAAACGTGCTTTTACATCGAGAAATTCGCCGTTTAGACCGTCTACATATCTGTCGCGGGCAACTATCCTATGAACTAAACCGGCGCGTGAGCCTATGCTCAGCTGCATTCCATCGGAACTGTATGTATCGGTTGTAATTGTCTGGTCCAGTTCCCATGGACGTGTTTCATGGCGGTAAACGCCGTCAAGTAACGTCCCTGTCGGACAAACTTCTACGCAGTTTCCGCATTGTGAACAATCGAGCCAGCCGCCGTATGTTCCGATTACTGTATTTGCACCGCGGTTTCCGGCTTCGATCTCGTCCTCACCCATCCATTCAGAGCAAACACGTGTGCAGCGTTTGCAAAGAATACACCGCTGCTGATCATTTGCGACCATTGGCGATAGGAACTTTTCAGGATGCGCGGTTTTTGTTTCGTGAAATCGTTCTTCCACATCGCCCCAGTCAAATATGATCTCCTGAAGCTCACATTCGCCGCCGCGGTCACAAACCGGACAATCAAGCGGATGATTTGCAAGCAAAAATTCACCCATCGCGCGTTGTGCCTTTTCGATCTCTTCGCTTTGGGTTTCAACGACCATCCCATCACGAACCGGTATCGAACAAGATGCTTGCAGCTTCGGCATTTTGTCGACGCGAACCAAACACATGCGGCACGAAGCCTGCAATTCGAGATCGCTGTAATAACAAAAGGAGGGAACTCCAAATTCATTCTTGTTACAGGCGTCGATCAGCGGCGTTCCGTTTTCAACTTCGAATTCCTTCCCGTTGATAGTTATTTTTACTAATTCTTCCGACATTCTTAAATTTTTGATCGATTTTTATTTGGTTTCTTTAGCTGCTTTAGCTGCTTTAGCTGTTTTAGCCGTTTTTGTTTCAGCCTTATTTTCAGCTGTGTTCTTATTGACAGTTTTCGGTTTTGGACGTGCCTTTCCGTGGCTGCCAGCAAAGATCTTTCCGCGTTTTGTTTTTTTATCGCCTCTACCCATAAGTAAAACTCCTATTTTCTAAAAAAGCTGTTTGAATTAAGCAATAATGCCTCAAACAAACACCGTCAAGCAACGCAGGTTTCAATGTTTCTACGCCGCAGCAATTAGTTGTGCAGCAAATGCTTTTTAAAATCTTCCGGGAATCGCTTGACCGCACCTTGTATTGCCCAAGCCGCTGCATCGCCAAGTGCGCAAAATGACTTTCCTTCGATGTTGTCGCAAAGATCGAGAATGAGCTGCGCATCTTCCGGTCGTCCGCCGCCATCGGCGATCCGCGTAAATATCTTTGTCAGCCAATCCGTTCCTTCGCGGCATGGTGTGCACCATCCGCAGGATTCATGCTTATAAAATTCCGTCAAATTCTTTGTCGAATCGACCATATCGACAGTTTCATCGATGACAATAAAGCCGCCTGAGCCGACCAAAGAACCGCCGGCAACCAGGCCTTCATAGTCCATTAAAACATTCTTACCGACAATTTGGTCTTTGCGCATCGCGTAAACTGACGAACCGCCGGGGATACACGCCTTGAGATCTTTGTCATCCCGAAGCATACCGCCGCAGTCTTCATAGATAAACTTTTCCATGTCGTCATAGCCCATCGGAAGTTCATATACGCCCGGTTTTTTGACGTGTCCGGAAACCGACCAAAGTTTTGTGCCGCCTGATTTTTCAGTGCCGAGCTGCTGCCAGGCTTCGCCGCCCATTTCGATGATCTGCGGAATGGCGGTCAATGTTTCGACATTATTTACAACCGTCGGACATGCATAAACGCCTTCAACTGCAGGAAATGGCGGTTTCATACGCGGATGTCCGCGAAAACCTTCAAGACTCGAAAGAAGCGCGGTTTCTTCGCCGCAAATATATGCGCCGGCACCCGTATGAGTGTAGATATCACAGCTGAAATCGCTTCCTAAAATGTTGCTGCCGACGAGGTTAGCTGCTTTTGCTTCTTCGATCGCCTTGTCCATTATGTCGATCAAATAATTGTATTCGCCGCGATAATAGATGTAGCAAGTTTCGACGCCGAGTGCGAAAGCACCGATCAGCATACCCTCGATCAACGCATGCGGATCGCGTTCGAGCAAATAACGGTCTTTAAATGTTCCGGGTTCGGATTCGTCAGCGTTACAGACAATATATTTCTGCTTTGGAGAATCACGCGGAACAAAGCTCCATTTCATCCCCGTAGGAAATCCCGCGCCGCCGCGACCGCGAAGCGCACTCTTTTTCACTTCCTCAATAATCTCATCAGGAGACATATTCATAGCCTTCGTCAAAGATTCATATCCACCGTGTTCCTGATATACGTTAAGTGTATGTCCGTTATCAACGTGCATTAATTTTAACTGTAGAGGCTTGCATCCAATTGCTTTAATTTCCATTTCTTTAATGTTCTATAAAATTTGACTGTCAAAAAATAGTTACTACTATGGAAAATGATATAACTACTAAAAAATAAAAAACGATTATCAGTATTATCAGGAAAGGCGCTGAGCATAACGCATATTCAATTTCACCCGGTGTTATTCCAATTTCCTTGAATTCGGAACAAGTGCAACCAAAAGTTTAATAGTCATAGCCTCCTCAATTAGCTGAATTAACAAGAGAATTATAAGCAAAATAAACGATTCGATTATCAAGAGTTTTATTTAAAGCATCGAACAAACGCCAACAGATATAGGTTTCCCGGAAAGGAGCATCTATTTTATTATCAAACAGAATTTCTAAATTATTTACCGAGATTAACCTAGTTTCTCTCAAAGCTTTGTCCTTTACTTTCTTCCGCCCAATACCAAACGGTTACCACGCCTTCACCTTGGCAAGAATGCGAAATGTTCAGAACGTTTTCGCGTCCAACCGAATCCGCGAAATCACAGGCTTCTTTAAACAAAGAATCCCATGATGTCCAAGAACTCCGAAAAACTTCAAATCTCAAATGTGAATTCATAAATTCCGTCTAATTCTTATTTTCGACATTCGATCGAATTAAATAATCCATTCGTAAATAAAGCGTAAACTGAACGAGCGGCTCAATTCCGATGTCGTTTATCGACTTATCAAAGTCATTCGGATCAACCGGCTCGTAATAAAACGTAAAACTTTTCCGCTCTAAGATCTGATTTCCGGTTTGATAATTTGTCCGAGCATTTCCCGATTCATATGCCTGATACCGTTTGTATCTTGAAGCCGGATAGTGTGCTGCATACTGCTCGCGTGCAAGTCCGGCGGGCGTAAGCTTTACGTCAAAAGAACTCTTGTATTTGGATTCTTTTTCCTTGATTACCTTTACCGCTTCATCAAACAACCTTTCTTTGAATTTTTCAGAACCGCTGACAAGATAATCAACCTTTATCAGATCAAAGATCTTGAGCTTTGCCGCAACTGCTACGATCGGTTCAAAGAGTTCGTGCTTCCTGAATTTGATCGAGATCGTTTTTTTTGTCTCAAAACCCGAAAAAGTTTCCTTTGCCGTATTTCCGCTGATCGTAAAATCGTAAACGCGATTTTGGGTTATAAAATCGACGTAAATATCAGGTCCTGATACTCCGAGTTTTGCAAGTTCGCCGATAAACGAATTTATCTGAGCATTGAGCTTCGTATTATTCTGCTCAGGCGTCGGGTTTTCTTCCTGGAACCCAAAAACCGCTACATAAGAATCTGCTTTCGCGTTAATCACGACACTCGCTTCGATCGAATACTGATTCTCATTTGCCGAATCAAGTACGCCGTTGTTTGTTTGAGCCTGTTTTTGCGGAGCACTATAAACCTGATTTCCGCTCATTTGCGCAAATATCGAGGGCGAAACCATGGTCAATAATCCAATTATTAAAGCAAATCTTTTCATTTCAACAATTAGTCGAGTGAATCGAGCATCTTATCTACTTTTTCAATTGTCAGATCTTCGTGATAATCAAAACCGACCTGAAGCATGGGTGCAGTGCCGCAGCTACCAAGGCATTCAACACGCGTGACTGTGAATTTTCCGTCCTCGGTCGTTCCGCCCGGCTCAATTCCTAAACGTTCACAGATATGTCCGGTTATTTCGGGTTCACCCATGATCCGGCATGAGAGCGTTTTGCAGACCTGAATGTGATATTTGCCAACCTTGTGCAGATTGAACATCGAATAAAATGTCGCAGTTTCCCAAACGTCCGTCACTTCAAGGTCGAGAAATTTCGCCAAAAAGTTGACGCCCGGATTATCAAGATATCCGCGCTCTCTTTGGATAACAAAAAGAAGCGGGATCAACGCCGAACGCTGTTTGCCTTCAGGATACTTTGCCAGATGCGACTTCATTTCGGCGACTACGTCATCCGAAAATTCCGCTAACTCATCCGTTACCAATACTTTATTTGTATAATCAGTTGCTACTGATGCCATTTGTTTATTTTACTTTTCAAAGGTTGAAATTAATTACCATTTTGCCGCTTATCTTTACGCGTTTGCCGTCAATTATTGTCGGCTCAAATCTAGATCGATAAGCAGCTTCCTCCGCCGCTTTATGAAGTTCGGGATGTCCGGAGATCGCGTCAGCGGAAGTTACAAAACCACCTTCATCAAATACGATCGACAAAACCACCGGACCGTTTAACCGATTCGCCTTCGCGGACGGCGGATAGTTTGGCGTTGCTGCAAAAATAAGATCATTCTTTACGCTTTCACCGATTCCTCTTACAAAAACATTGTTACCAATGTCTCGGACCTTTACGAAGTTTTCCGATTCCCCGATATGGAGTAAAACTGACAGATCGTTGTAACCTCTAAAAATCGGCACGATCAAGCTTTTAGGGGTGTTTAGCGAACCATTCGTGCATTTCAAATCGAGCTCAAAAGTACTCTGTTTATAGTAATGCGCGGTCGCATAAACGGTATAAACGCCTTCGTTTAGTCCGGAAAAATGCAAAAGTCCATTTTTCAGTTCAGCAGCGAAACTCTTATTAGTTTGGTTTTCAATAACAAATGCAGTCGAATCTAGACTGCGATTCGCACTATCAATATCCACAGTCTTGATCTGCAGCCCGCATTTTTCGGTTCTTCCAAACGAAACGGCAGATATCGACAATACAAGACAGACTGAAAGCAGAAAAAATTCACATTTGCGATTTACAATCATTTTCAGTAACTATTTCTAGCCTAAAGATGTCTTGTTTACCGGTCAATTTCCCCTAAAACAATATCGAGCGACCCGATAACGGCCACGACATCGGCGATCAGTTCACCTTCAACCATATCGGGCAATGCCGAGAGATTTACAAAACTCGGTCCGCGGAAATGAACGCGTTCCGGTTTTGGTCCGCCGTTTGATTTCATATACACGCCGAGCTCGCCTTTTGAAGCCTCGATCGCGTGATAAACCTCGCCTTCCGGAACATTAAATCCTTCGGCAACGATCAGGAAGTGGTGGATAAGCGAATCCATATGTTTTCGCATATCGTCGCGGTCGGGAAGTACGACCTTTGGCGCGTCGGCTTTTGTCGGTCCCGGCTTTAATCTTTCAAGTGCCTGTTTGACGATCTTTTCTGATTCGTAAAGTTCGCGCATACGCACTTTGAATCTTGCCCAAACGTCGCAGCTTGTTTCAACCGGAATATCAAAATCGTATTTTTCATAACCCGTGTAAGGATTGTGAATGCGAAGATCCAGTTCGACTCCGCTTCCGCGCAGGCACGGTCCGGTCAATCCCCAGTTTATCGCTTCTTCTTTGCCAATATATCCAACTTCTTTTGTTCGACTCTGAAAGATCGTATTTCCGGTAACGAGTACTTCAAACTGCGCCATTGCTGCAGGGAAGTCATGCAGAAATTGCTTTACGCGGCGGTCAAATCCTGCCGGGAGATCCATCATCAATCCGCCGATCCGGAAATAGCTCGGCGTCATACGACCGCCTGAAGCCGCTTCGATAAGATTGAGAATTTTTTCACGTTGGCGAAAACAGAAAAAGAAAACACTCATCGCGCCGATATCAAGCGCGTGCGTTCCGAGCCAAACCATATGCGACGCGATCCGGAATCGACACATCAAAACGCGGATCACCTGCGCACGTTCCGGGATCTCGATCTCAAGAAGTTTTTCCGCCGCCATTACGTAGGCGAGATTATTTCCAAGCGGATTCAAATAATCCATCCGGTCGGTGATCACGATCCCCTGCTGATACTTTTTGTATTCAAACAGCTTTTCCATTCCGGTGTGGAGATACCCAATATCCGGCGTGGTTTTGATCACGAGTTCGCCATCTAGGATCAACTCAAGACGCAAAACGCCGTGGGTCGAAGGGTGTTGCGGACCCATCGAGATGGTCATTTGTGATTCAAGCGAATCATCAAGTGCGGCAATCTGGTCTGTTTTGTTTTCTAACGCAACGCTCATAAAATTTAAGTTAGGCTATAAGGCTCATAGCCGCGCAATGGATAATCTTTTCTAAGTGCGTGTCCGTCAAAATCTGACGGCAGTAAAATTCTTCTAAGATCCGGATGTTCGTCAAAAATTATGCCCAATAAGTCATAGGTTTCGCGCTCATGCCAGTTTGCGGTTTTCCACAAACCCGTTACAGTCTTCACGTTCGGATTATCTTCGGTTAATAAAACTTTAAGCCTGAGTCGCTTGTAGTGAGTCGTAGAAAACAGATGATAATTGACCTCAAACCTCGGATCTTCTTCCGGTCCGCGGTCGCAACCGCACAGATCGGCGAGCATATCGAATCCGTGTTCTGCTTTTAGGAAAGCGCAAATATCGACAACGCTTTCTGCCGGAACGATGATCGTGATCTCTCCAAGCGCATCGACAACTTCGCTGACCCAATCCGCATTATGCGCCTTCAGTTTTTCAACGAATTCTTGTAAGTCGTTTGTATTTGACATATTTAAGCGATCAGAAAAATCAATAACTTATGATGTACGCCTTTTTTCGTGTTTTGAAGGAACAGTGTACGGTCTTGTAGAAGCATGTTCGGCCTGTTCTTCAAGTTTTGTACCTTCTGTTACCGGCAATGTGCCGGGAACGATCGATCTTCGCGATTCTTCTTCAAATGTATCCGCTCGTTCTTTCACGGATTCTTTCATTATTTTGTCCTGGAGCATCATTATTGCGTGGACCAGCATCTCCGGTCGCGGCGGACATCCCGGGATGTAAATATCAACAGGGACAACCTTGTCTACACCCTGAACGATCGCGTAATTATCAAAAACGCCGCCCGATGTCGCACACGCGCCCATCGAGATAACCCATTTTGGTTCGGGCATTTGATCATAAATTCTTCTTAATACGGGTGCCATTTTTCTCGATACGCGTCCTGAAACGATCATAACGTCTGCCTGACGAGGCGAAGCTCTAAAAGTTTCGGCGCCAAATCTTGAAAGATCATTTCTCGCCGAAACACTGTTCATCATTTCGATCGCACAGCACGCCAAACCAAACGTCGCAGGCCAAATTGAGGACTTTCTCGCCCAATTTATAACCGCATCAAGTTTGACAGTTAAAATATCCGGTAATGATTCAAAAAGAGGATTTTCTAGTCCCATTATTTACTCCAAGTTTATGCCGCTTTGCGGATCTCTTCCTCTCGTTTTCTTCTTTCGGCGTTTCTCATCTTCATCGCTTCGCCGCGCGCCTCGCTTCTCGCCTGGTCACTCCAATCAAAGGCACCTTTTTTCCATTCGTAAATAAGACCGATCACCACAGTTGCAAGGAAAAACATCATCGTCACAAACGCGATCGATCCGTAAAAGATGCCAACTTGATTTTCCGCCACAAGCAGACTCTTAAACGCGACAGCAAAAGGAATTACAAACAGAATTTCTATATCGAAAAGCAGGAAGGCAACCGCGACCATATAAAATTTGATCGAAAAACGATCGCGGGCCGATCCGACCGGATCTTTACCGCATTCGTAAGGCATCAATTTTGTCGCAGTGCGTTTTCTCGGACCAAGAAGTTGAGCGGCTAAAAGCTGACTTGCCCCAAAACCAAAAGCCACTAAAAACATAAAGGCGATCGGCGCATAATCGAATAGTCTGAATTCTGTCATAAATCTTGCTAAATTCCTTTGTTTTATTCAGCTTAAATAGAAAGATACACAAAAATCTTAGGGAGTTAAAATCCGAAATTTTACGTTAAAAGTAATCCTAAGTTATGCCCCTAAGACTGTCAAGGGAGCACTATTTTTACTATCCGGGATCGTCAAAACCAAGTTGGAACTTAAGCGGCGAGACCGAACCCGGAAATATCGACCGAATTGCGCGATTTCTATTGGTTTATTCGTTGACCGAGTGTGAAACCCTGTGATAGTTTCGTTAGTGAAAGTCTGTAAATTTTACGGCTTCTAATATTCCCGCCCAACTGATGAAAAATTTCCTGTGATAACCGGCTACAATACAGATATAAAATTTGAAGGGATAACTTATCATGTCCAGACCGAAGATAAAGGTTTGGAGACTCCTCTAATACTGTCTCTCGTCTACCAGCACGGCACAATTCTCGCAAGCAAACGTTCAACTTACGAAGATCTTATCGAAGCAAATTTTGATGAGGAAGTTCTTGCACAGCGGCTTCAGCGTCAGCATAAACTAATGTGCGCCGCCGTTCGTTCGGGGCGGATCGAAGATCTTAAGCGGATGACGCTGCAAAATGCTTCAGACGTAAAGTCAAAAGCAAAAGCAGATGCAGATGCCGCGGACAAGATAAAAGAAGCGCTACTTCCGATCGTTGAAAAGGAAACCGAAGCCGAAAAGGTCCCGTCACCTGAAATGCAGGAAATGCTGAGTCAGGATATTCCACTCCCGAGTATTCTTAAAGCAAAGGGCGAAAACGCAGAACCACCCGGCCAGCCGGTTGAAAAGGATCTGTCTGTAATTCCCGACGAAAATCGTGAAACGGTTTGGGATATCCCGATGATCGACGGTGTAGAAATAATCGAGGACGAAGACTTTTTTGATGAAGGGTTTGTTTTATCGCCTGATGCAATTCGGATCGTAAGCGAATTTGCGGAAGCTGAGGTTGGGTTTGATGATGAGCTAAAGATAAAATTTTTGACTGATTACACGTTTCGCGCCGGTGAGAAAAAGAACGTAAATCTTTTAGTTTGCCGCGGAGAAAAGGAAGTCGAAGTTGAGAATGCAAACATAATGATAAAAGTCCTCGGTTCGGCGTTTCGCCCCATGATATTTCATTCAAAGACGGATAAACATGGTGTTGCAACAGTTTTTGTAAAATTGCCGATGTTTCGTACGGGACGCGCCGCGATCTTAGTTAGAGCGAGCACGGACAACGAGGAAACCGAGCTCAGAAAGGTTATACATCATTCATGATCAGAATTAAGGTAAATGGTATCGTTCAAGAAATTGAACACGTGATCGATCTGGAAGAATTGCTTGAAAAACTTGAACTTCCAACGAAGCGTATTGCAATAGAACTAAACAAGAACGTTATCAGCAGGCGAAAGTGGAACGAGACTTCGCTAAAGGATAACGACGAACTCGAGATCATACATTTCGTCGGCGGTGGTTAACTCTAGATAGAGGTTAGGTATATGAATCCGATCAAGGTTGCTTCTGCATTAATCATAATCACGGCAGTTTTTGCGCTTCTTATTTTAGGGAAAAGTCTCATCATCCCGCTCGTCATCGCCGTTTTAGTTTGGTACATCATCGTTTCACTAGGGCATCGGATCGGTGAATTCAAATTCGTAAAAAAACACCTCCCGAGCTGGGCAAACACGGCGATCGCCGGAATTGTTATAGCTTTGGTGTTAACGTTTGTCGGCGGATTGATCGCAGAAAATGCCCAAAATATGGTCCAGGCATTGCCGAGGTATCAGGCAAACGTTGAAAGTCTGATCAGCCGCAGTGAAAAGTCGCTCCATTTTGACCTTTCCGGCATGTTGGGGGTTGAAGATGATCAAACGGCGGCGAGCCTGTCCCGCTATTTGCGATCCTTTGCAGAGAAAGCAAATTTTACCGGGCTGATATCGAGCCTCGTAAATACGCTCTCCGGTATCGTCGGAAATGCATTCCTGATCGTTATTTATGTGATCTTCATATTTTTTGAGCAGGCAGCATTCCCAAAGAAGATCAATGCTCTATTTCCGCAGGCCGACAAATATCAGCATTTTGAAAACGTACTTCATAGTGTAAACGAAGCCATCCGCGCATATCTTTCTGTCAAACTCACGGTCAGTTTAATTACCGCAATTGCTAGTTACATTTTGATGGCAGTGATCGGACTGGATTTTGCTATATTTTGGGCATTCCTGATCTTCCTTCTTAACTTTATTCCAAATATCGGATCATTGATCGCAACCGTTTTTCCGGCTGTCATTGCTTTGATCCAATACGATACCTTCTCACCGTTTCTTGTTGTGCTGATCGGCGTCGGAGCGATCCAGGTCATCGTAGGTAATTTTCTTGAACCGCGTATGATGGGAAGTTCATTAAACATCAGTTCGCTTGTGGTAATTCTCGCGCTTACTTTATGGGGCGCGTTGTGGGGAATAACAGGGATGATTCTGTGTGTTCCGATTACGGTAATAATGATGATCATTTTCGCGCAATTCCCGACGACAAGACCTATCGCCATACTGCTTTCTGAAAATGGGAAATTGATGGACAGTCTGGAGAAGATCCACGAAGCACATGAAGAAAAGCATCATGATTCTGAAATAGAAGTTATTCCCTCTGTAGATCCTGACAAAGAAAAGGATCAATCCTGAGAAGCTGTTTTTGATTCGGGGTTTTCAGTTTGTTCCGGTTCTACTGTCCTGTGAACAACCGCTTCATCTTCCACTTCACCGCCGATGCTAATCGGAATATCGGCCGGATCTGTGTAACGCGTTCCGCGTTCCCCTTCGTCCAGATCCTTCGGAATTATAATATTTTGGACAGATTTTGACGGAGGCGTATAGCCGGGATAATCAACCCGTGAATGATAGATCGAGATCAAAGATTTGATCATCGATTCACGTATCTGCGTCAACTGCCTTAATGTCAGATCGCATTCATCTAACTGGTCGTCGCTGAGGATCGCATCAATAATTTTTGTAACGATAAAACGGATATTTTCCGGCGTCGGCTCTGAAAGCGAACGCGCTGCAGCTTCACAACTGTCGGCGATCATCATAATGGCCGATTCTTTGAACTGCGGTTTTGGCCCCGGATAGCGAAAATCTTCGTCCTGAATTTCCTCACCGCGGCCGGCCTCGTCGCGTGCGCGCGTCAGGAAATAATGAAGTGTTCGGGTGCCGTGGTGCTGAGGGATAAAATCGACGATTCTTGCCGGCAACCCCATTTCTTTGGCGAGTTTTGTGCCGTATGTTACGTGACTAATTATGATCTTTGCACTCTGCGCCGGCTTCAAATTGTCGTGCGGGTTTCCGTGCATTTGGTTTTCGACAAAATGATCGGGCGCGGCTGTTTTTCCGATGTCGTGGTAAAGCGCACCGATCCGCGCGAGCAATCCATTTGCGCCGACTTTCCTGCACGCTTCTTCTGCAAGCTGACCGACCGCATGCGAGTGCTGGTTTGTTCCCGGTGCCCGCAAAGCTAATTGCCCGAGAACCGGAAGATCAGCATTTGATAATTCGAGCAGTTTTACGTCGGTCAGGATCCCAAAAAATGTTTCGCAAAGTGGCAGGAAGACCGCTGTCGCGGCTGCGGTTATCAGTCCGCTCAACAATCCGCAGCTTATCGCGAGTAAAATTGTGTTCAATATGAAGGGCTGCTGCGTATATGCAAGCAGCGCGACCGCCGTTAGTGCACTGACAACTCCGATGAGAACTCCGGCAACGGTTACCGATTGCCGGCTTGTATACCTGCCGATACCATAAACTGCAACAGCTGAAGAGATCGCCGCGTAGATCGCAAATTCCAAACCGCGGGGCGCAAGAAGCCCGCCTATAAGCGAGCACAACAATCCTGTAAAT
>JBGTEI010000005.1:0-9575 GCA_041747875.1 Pyrinomonadaceae bacterium
TCGAGCCGCATTGTCTAAGACTCGAGATCACCGAAAGTGTGATCATGCATAACGCAGATCAGGCAGTTATTACGGTAAATGAATTGCGCGATATTGGCGTAAGAGTGTCGATCGACGATTTTGGAACCGGATATTCGAGTCTCGGATATTTACATCGTTTCCCGGTCGATACACTGAAAGTTGACCGTTCGTTTATTAACAGGATCGGCAATGAAGGTGAAAATGCGGAGATCGTTCAAACCATCATAAATCTTGCTTCAAACCTCAATATGGAAGTTGTGGCGGAAGGCATCGAAACAACTGAGCAACTTGAATTTCTTCGCGGAATCAAATGCAATTACGGACAGGGATATTACTATTCGCGACCGCTCGATAGCGTTTCGGCTTCAGAAATGCTGCGAGAACTTGTTCGCGGACAATATGCCAATAGCGGCGCCCTTCCATTTAAGAAACAAGAGTTTACCGAAGCAGTGCATTAGGGACAGCTATTTTGACAGGAGGACAGCGCCTCCAAATGTTAAAAACAGAATAACGCTGACGAAGGCGTTGGCGGTAAAGAATGCGGCGTTCATTTTTGAAAGATCGTTTGGTTTAACAAGTGTGTGCTGATAGATCATCAGCAGACCGGTTGCACCTACGCCTAAAAGCGCGAGCCAACCCAATCCCGTAAAAAGATACAAAAGCATTAAAACAATAAACGCCTGGGCGTGAAACAAGCGCGCGATCCAAAGTGCGCCGTTGATCCCAAATCGTGCCGGGATCGATCGCAACCCTTTTTGCCGATCGTATTCAAAATCCTGACACGCATACAAAACATCAAATCCGGCAGTCCACATCATCACGAGCAGCGATAGCAGAATCGGGATCTCCGAATCGATGGTACCGCGAACCGCGATCCACGCTCCGGTTGGCGATATCGCGAGCGCCCAACCCAAAATAAGATGCGCAAATGATGTAAATCTTTTTGCATACGAATAGCCAAGAACGCTCAGAAGCGCGATCGGCGACAATATCAGCGTCAGCCTGTTTAGCATAAACGCCGCAAGAAAAAACACAGCGCAAGAAGCGAGCATAAACGCCCACGCAAAGTTTACCGAAAGTTTTCCGCTCGGGATCTCGCGGCCCGAAGTGCGCGGATTTTCGCCATCGATATTGCGGTCCGCGATCCGGTTAAAACTCATTGCAGCACTTCTGGCACCGACCATCGCTGCTGTGATCCATACGATCTGCCACAAACTCGGTAAGCCGTTTGCAGCTAAAACCGCTCCGAGAAATGCAAACGGAAGTGCAAATATTGTATGCTCAAACTTGATCATTTCGAGCGTTGTTTTAAGTTTTTGCCAAAAAGTTTGCATTACTTACCCGCGAATTACCCGATAAAATCACTAAAGACAACCCGTGCTTATGAATGAAGAGTTTAGCAAACTTTAGTATGGTAGTCTTGTAACTTGAGAATGACAGAATCTTCAACCTAGGCCGATATCAAATGCACAATCAGAACAAACTCGCTAAATTCTCAACTCTGTAAACTCAGCAAACTCAATGCAATGCCTTCAGGAAAAACCCACGATGCGATTACATTTCTTTTGACAATACCGGTCTTTTTGACCGTCTGGTCGATCGCAGACCTTTTGACAGCGGCAGTTATAACGGTTTGTTTTCTTTTAGGAGGATTGATCTTTGGGCCTGATCTGGATACCAAGTCGACTCAATATGCGCGCTGGAGTGTTTTTCGGTTCCTTTGGGTTCCGTACAAAACCTTTTTCACGCACCGATCAAGATGGTCGCACGGATTGATATTCGGCACATTGTTCCGGGTCGTCTATTTTGCGGGAATACTCACTCTCGTATCATTTCTGATAAGTTTTGGGATCGCTGTATATTCTGACGGCGCGATCCCAAATCTGATCGTGTTTGCAAAAACGTGGCGATATATCGGAGATATTATTCGATCCTATCTTGGTGGAAATGTTTTCTATATTGCTTTTATTGGATTATGGATCGGTGCCGCGAGCCATACTTTGACAGACATCGTAATCACTTATATCAAAACGGGTCGAGCAAAGGGGCTTTTATAGACTTAGGTAGCCCTGCCGCCGGTTCGCGCCGTTGCGAGTCTGCCAGCGTGGCGTTTTACCGCATCGGGAACGTTTCGGCTTTTACTGATCGCAAGTAGATCGCGCAATTGAAGACGCGTCAATATGCTCATCGTATTTCCGATCGGTGTCCGCGGATTCCTCGCAAGATTATGCATGATCATATAATTTCGCGCGAATTTCTTGTTCGTAGCGATCTGGCGTAAAACATCTTCCGGAACCGATTTCATCGTCGCAACCTTTTCTACTTCCTGCTCGGTGATCTTCGGATTCTGGATCACAGCTTGTGAAACGATGCGATTTGGATCACGTACTAAAATATTTCTAACCTCGCGATCGCCCATTTGAGCCGCTTTGACCCGATCTTTCATACCCATCCGCATTATCCGATTGAGTACAGAGACCCGTTCCGTCGCAATAGTATCCTCACTGTCAGCTTTCCATTCGCCGATGATCTTATCTACGATCTTGTCGCGTTCTTCCTGAGTCTCTTCATAAAGTTCTTCAATATACTCAAGCGATAACCAGGAATCGTCGATCTCGCTTTCCGAAACTTCCATATGCTCGGCAAGAAGGAGCACATCTTCAATACTTAATTCACCTTCTTCGGTACCTTCGACGAATTCGGCCGCAACTTCTTTTCCTTGAGCACGAAGTTCATCAGCGATCTGTTTTGCGCCGCGTTCCTTTTCAAAAAACTCGCGCTTGACCTCCGATGCACGCCTGTTCGCCTCGGTAGTCCTACTCGGATTCAAAAGTATTGCGTCTAGTAGTTCGGGCGTTGCAATGAGAAGCTGCTGATTTAGAGAAAGAACTTCAAGCAATTCTCCGCTTGTCGTCTGTTTTGCAAAACTGATTATCGATTCACCCGGGGTTTTTGGATTGGAAATAACTACTTCGTATATTTCCTGCGAGAGCGTTTCCTGTCTGGCAAAATAATCCAATACCTGTGGAGCTGCTTCATCTGACCCGATGATCGCCTTTAACTGTTCATTTTCCTGTGACTTAAGTGTATTTGAAGCATTCGCCGCAAGCTCCTTATCCTCGCTCCGCGTTAGGATCACCAAAGCTTCTAGCAGATCTGTTTGAGGCAGAGGAAGCATTCCGCGCGAAGCTGCAAGCTGTGCGGGTCGCGGGGCTCTTCCGTCGGCAATAGATCTGACTACTGAGTTTTCAGAGATTACTTCGAAATTCATAAGGGGACAATGGATCGGAATGGTTGTAAACTGCGGTGTCGGTTAGCAGCAAAAATACTGCGAATTGCGCTCCGCTAATTGTATCATAATCCAAGGTACTTGAGTGACATATCTTGACTATCGTATGCCCGTATCTTAAGCTGTTTGTTGGGCAAAATTTCATATTCGCCTCCATTCAAAAAATATCTTTACAATTAATATATTCAATTTAAAATCTAATGATTAAAGACGAACTTAAGACTCTTATTGAGGAAAAAAATGCGTGTATCGGTGTCATCGGACTCGGTTACGTTGGATTGCCGCTGATCGTGGAATTTGTTTCAAAAGGATTTCAAGGCATCGGATTTGAAGTTGATCAAAAGAAAACGGACGCGATCAATTCCGGCAAGTCATACATTGTAGATGTTTCCGATGAGGCCGTACAAAAATGCAACGAAACCGGAAATCTATCCGCGACAACGGATTTTTCAAAGCTGAGCGACTGCGACGTGATCATTATTTGCGTTCCAACACCGCTTCGCAAAACGAAAGATCCGGACATGTCGTTCATTCTTGCCGCGGGTGATCAAATTCAAAAGTTTATGCGTTCGGGACAATTAGTGATCCTCGAGTCGACAACATATCCGGGAACGACGGACGAAATTCTCCAGCCGATTTTTGAAAAAGCGGGATTTGCGCTTGATAAAGACTTTCTACTCGCCTTTTCACCCGAACGCGTTGATCCGGGAAATCCGGATTTTCAGACGCATAACATCACAAAAGTAGTTGGCGGTGTAGGTGAAGATTCCACCGAGATCGCGTCGCTGCTTTATTCCAAGATTGTTGACAACGTCCACCCGGTTACGTCTGCTCGCGTCGCAGAAGCATGCAAACTCTGGGAAAATACATTTCGCGCGATCAATATCGGAATGGCAAACGAAATGGCAAAGCTTTGTAATACGCTCGGGATCGATACATGGGAAGTGGTAAAAGCGGCTGATACAAAGCCGTTTGGTTTTATGGCGTTTTATCCCGGCCCCGGTCTTGGCGGCCACTGTATTCCGCTTGATCCGCATTATCTTTCGTGGAAAGCCCGTCAGCACGGTTTTGATTCGCAGTTTATTACGCTTGCCGAAGAAGTAAACTCGGGAATGCCAAAGTATGTCTACAAACTCGCCGCAGATGCGCTAAACGATCACAAAAAAGCGGTTAACGGTTCAAAGATCCTGATCCTTGGTGTGGCATACAAGAATGACATCGATGATATGCGCGAATCACCGGCATTATCGGTGATCGATCTTTTCCGGGCAAAAGGCGCCGATGTTGTCTATCACGATCCGTTTGTGCCTGAAGTGACCTTTGATCACGCATATACGATCGGTGACGGAGAACCGCTTTATAACCAGGAACTAACCGATGAACTGATTGAATCGGCGGATTGTGTTGTCATCTGCACAAATCATAAGTCGGTTGATTATACGAGAGTTTTGGAACTCGCGGATCTGATCGTCGACACAAGAAACGCCCTGACCAAAGAAATGAGGGAATCGAGTAAAGCGAAGATCGTGAGACTTTGATCGGTGAATTGAAAATGGAGAATTGGTGATTGGTGATTGGTGATTGGTGATTGGTGATTGGAAGATCGTATTCGTAAGTGATCCGAATTTACAATTACCCGTTATCTTCTTCTTATCACTTATCACTTATCACTTGTCACTTGTCACTTGTCACTTGTCACTTTCACCTTTCCAGCCATGTTAAAAATTTTAAACATCGTCGGTGCCCGACCCAATTTTATGAAGATCGCTCCGATCTATGCCGAAATGAAGCGGCGTGGATCGGATTTTTTGCCTCTCATCGTTCATACGGGTCAGCATTACGATGCGAAGATGTCGGATTCGTTTTTTGATGATCTTGGAATGCCGAAGCCCGATGTTCATTTAGGAGTTGGCTCCGGTTCGCACGCGGCTCAAACCGCAAAAATCATGCTCGAATTTGAACCGGTGGTTTTGCGCGAAAAACCCGATTGGGTTTTGGTCGTCGGCGATGTAAATTCAACGATCGCATGCGCATTGGTTTCGTCCAAACTTGGCGTAAAGATCGCCCACGTCGAAGCAGGTTTGCGGTCGGGCGATCGAACGATGCCCGAAGAGATCAACCGGATCCTGACCGATTCGATCTCGGATCTTCTGCTTACGCCTTCACCGGACGGAAATGAAAACCTAAAGGCTGAAGGAATTCCGGATGAGAAAGTAAAACTCGTCGGGAATGTGATGATCGATTCGCTTTTCCGAAATCTCGAAGCTGCAAAAACATCAAACATTCGCGAACGGCATGGTCTTAAAGATAAAGATTTCGCAGTTTTGACCCTTCATCGTCCTTCCAATGTTGACGGGAAAGCGGTTTTTGAGGGCTTGATCGATTCGCTTTCAGAAATCAGCAGAAAGATTCCGATAGTTTTCCCTGCTCACCCGCGTACGGCTTCCCGAATCGAAGAATTTCGTTTTTCTAACAAGATCGCGAATTCAAACATCCGCGTCATCGAACCGCTCGGATACCTAGACTTCCTGAATCTGATGAGCGGTGCAAAATTGGTATTGACCGACTCCGGCGGTTTGCAGGAAGAAACGACCGCACTTGGAATTCCCTGCTTGACGCTCCGCGAAAACACGGAGCGCCCGATCACGATCGAAATGGGAACAAACGTTCTGGTTGGAACAGATCCTGAAAAGATCAAGCAAACGGCTTTTGAAATTCTGGGTGATGAAAATTTTACTCAGAAGGCCAAAATTCCGCCGCTTTGGGATGGTAAAACGGCGGAAAGGATTTGTGATGCATTGATCGCGGCGGGTTAGTTAATTTTCGTGGGATCTGCTTTTCGGTTTTCCTCTTTTTCCATAACTTGCCACTAGCTTCAGCTAGTGGACAGAGTTTTCATCCCCTCTTGGCTTTAGCCGATCATCTTTTTTCAGGCTAAAGCCAATTGAAATAACATTTATATATATTTGGCTAAAGCCTTCCTTTTTAATTGCATAATTCCACTAGCTGAAGCTAGTGGCAAGTTAGAGAGAATATCCAAATTGGATCCAGATCTCCAAATCACTCCGCAGCCTTTTTGCTTCGCTTAATTGATCCTTTTGATCCTTCCTTCAAGCCTCGGCGAGATCGTCTGATCAGGCGATTCCCTGATCATTTTTTCAAAAAGCTCGGAATCCTTTTCTGCATCTTCTGCCTTTATCAAAACCTTTCCATCCTTAAACATCGTGTAGCCGTCACCGCCGCGGGTTACGAGAAAGTCAGATGTCGCAAGCGTGTATTTTGCCTCTTCAACGAGTCTTTTTCCCCCGATGAAAACTTCAACGACGCGGCTCCCGGCAGGTTTTGAAGCGTCAAATGTAAATTCCATTCCGGATATTTGAGGGAACCTACCCGGTTCGTTATCTTCTGCGCTTCGTGCGACGCCGTGTTCCAAAACTTGCATCAAGGTTTTCCCGGTAATTTCAATTTTTATCACCGGATTATTAAACGGCAATATCGAAAGCACATCGCGCTTTGTGATCACGCCCGGATTGTACATAAGGTCCGCACGGATCGAGCCGCCGTTTACAAATCCGATGTCCGCATTCGTCGAACTTCTATATGCATCAGCGATGAAATTACCGACGTTTGTCTCCTTTGTTCGGCTTGCTATTGAAAGCGCATCAAGCACTACAGCGGTTCGCCCTACCGGCTCTGATAGTTTTTCGAGAAGGTCTTTATATTTGTTGATAACCGAAGCGAACTCCGGGGCTTCTTTTATCTCATCCGTAACGGGAATTACGCGCCAATCAATGCTCATGAGTTTTTTCGTCGTGCGGTCAAAATTCAGATCAAATCTACCAAGTTCCCGTGCGTCTGCTGTCATCTTAAAGATCGGCGTTCCGTTTGCCGAAGACTGCAGAAGCGTATGTTCGTGTCCGCCGAGGATCAGATCAAATTTCGCGCAGCCGGCAAGTTTTTTATCCTGTTCCAAAAACAAATGCGTCAATCCAATTACAGCGTCAACCTTTTCAACCTTTCGCAGTCGGCTGACAATGAGATTCGCCGTCAGACAATAATCGGTGACCGTCAGGCTGTCGTCCATCGAGCTTGTTTCTTTTGCCTCAGGCAGGATCAAGCCAATGATACCTACCTTTACGCCGTTAAATTCGCGAATTACAAATTCCGGCGTATCAGCAAAGATCTTTTTCGTGTTTGTGTCAACTATATTTGCTCCAAGCCATGTAAACTTCGATTCTTTTATACGCTCAAGCAAAAGCGGCGTTTTGATATCAAATTCGTGGTTTCCAAAAACTGCGTAATCGAGTCCGACGGCGTTCCATGCCTCGATCATCTGTGCGCCCTTATACGTCAATGTTTCGACAGAAGGAGAAAGCGTATCGCCGCCGAGCGTAAATATCGTGTGCGGATTATCGCGTTTTATCTCCTTTTTGAGGGTTAGAAGCCGTGCAAGTCCACCCGCTTTTCCGCCTTCGACCGGCATAAACTGATAGACGTCATTGACGTGCAAAAACGTAACCCTGATCGGTGCATTCGGATCTCCGTCCTGTGCAATGATATTTGCAACAAGCGAAAGTAAAATGAACAGCGAAATCGATAGTTTTTTCATTTATTTATTTTGCTTCCAGATGTGTTCTTGCTTCCCAGATCTCCGGAAAGAATTTTTTTGAAAGTGTTGTGCGTAAATACCCGACTCCCTCGGAACCGCCGGTACCGCGTTTCATCCCAAGCATTCTTTCAACCATCAAAACATGATGATATCGCCAGAGAGAAATATTCTCGTCATGATCGATGAGAAGGTCTTGCATGATGAAAAGCTCAGGATATTTTTCAGGGTTGGTGAGTATTTTAACGATCGTTTGAAGCCTTTCTTCTCGATTTTCAACTGCAAATCCTTCCTTTTCGAGCAGTGCCCAAAATGTATCGCCGAGACTTGGAGAATTGTATCGCGCTGTCAGTCGGTTGTGAGCAAATTCGTCAAACTCAAAGAATTTCAGTAACTTTTCGTCTTTCGCGCCAGATACAAATTCGAGCTCGCGAAACTGCATCGACTGAAAACCGCTTGCCGGATTTAACTTGTCGCGAAACTCCAGGAAACCGATCTGCGCCATCGATTCAAGCACGTGAATTTGCGACACCATCACCTTCTCGATCATGTTAACGGCTTTCAGCGAATGATTGACGCGAAATTTTCTGCCCTCATTCATCCAGCCGATCGTGGCGTCAAGCTCGTGCAAAACCTGCTTAAACCACAGTTCATAAGTCTGATGGATCGTAATAAAAAGCAATTCATCGTGACTGGTGGGATCAGACAGAGTTTCCTGAAGCTTGATCAACTGCGGAACTTTAAGATATTGGTTATAAGAGAGCTTTGGATTATTGCCGTATTCTTCCATAGATGCGATTTATTTATAACTCAAAAAATGACTTTCTAAAAAAGCAGATATGGCCTTGGAGCAAGACGACTGAGATGAATATTTTCTGCTTTTTAATATGATTATTCATAAGCGGTTTTCTGTCAATTTGAGCTATACATAAGCGCTTGGGAAAAAAAATCTTGACATATCTAACTAATTTCGATAAATTTCCATCCATTCTGTCTATACAAAAAAACAGCACACAGGAAAAACCCCATAAATCTTGCAGTATAAGATTTGTTTCTTATTTTAGAAAATGAGTTTAGTTGCACTTCTTTTTGTCTGCACCACACGGAGTTTTTATTCAGCTTCGTGCGGGTAGATCGTGTCTTCGAAATGATGATTTCGAAAATTTAATTAATTGAAAACAGGAAAAATTCACTGAAGTTTGTAGGAGGAATTAGAAATATGTCTAAAACGGTAGGAACCGTGAAATGGTTTAACAATGCGAAAGGGTATGGTTTTATTGAGCAAGACGGCGAACAAGATATTTTTGTTCATTACAGCGCGATAAGCGGCGAAGGATATAAGACATTGATCCAAGGCGAGGAAGTTCAATTTGAAGTTACAAATGGGCCAAAGGGTCCGCAGGCAGAGAATGTAATGAAAGTGTAGCAAGGGATATTTTACTGATAGTTAGTTTTTTTTATATAGAACAAAACAATTAAAAAAGCGTTTCCAAATTCGGAAACGCTTTTTTAATTAATACATCTCTTCGCCTTTTGCTTTTAGCCGGCGGCGCCAAAGCTCGCGGTAGGATGTATAGCGGGAGATCAATGCATTTAATCGATACCGGTGTGCAAAAGTTAGTTCGCGGTTGCCGTTGATCCTTTTCACACGCGCTTCAA
>JBGTEI010000006.1:0-1994 GCA_041747875.1 Pyrinomonadaceae bacterium
GCAAGCGTGCCACAAACAAATTCGATCGTGCTCGACGAAATGTTTGACACCGCTCTGGCAAAGAAGATCTTTTGGGTCGGAGAATTTATTCAGATCTTTCCAAACGAAGGAAAAGAGGACGAAATTTACGATTCGATCAAATCCAAACTTCCCGCTCAGGCAAAGATCTACAGAAAATCAGAAATTCCCGCACGGTATCGATTTCGGGACAATCGACGGATCGCGCCGATATTGGTTTTACCCGATGAAGGCTGGATCCTGACGACGCGCGCGCGATACGAGAAAATGAAAACCGACGGCAGGCTCGAGACCGTTCGCGGTTCACATGGTTATGATAATCAACTCGAATCGATGAGGGCATTGTTTATCGGTCACGGAAATGCTTTTAAGAAAGGCTTTGTTGCCGAACCTTTTCAAAATACCGAAGTCTATAATTTGATGTGTGAGATCCTTGGACTAAAAGGAGCCCAAAATGACGGCAATTTTGAAAACATAAAAGAGGTTTTGAAATAACGGCAGAAACCCGACAGTCATGGAGGGTGCTCGTGAGTATCGACCAATTTACATCAAAAGAATTCTCGACGGATCTGTTACCTGATCTTGCTTGAACATGACCAGAGCACCCTCGATAACTGTCGGGTTTCTGCCTGATTGGGACGCACCCGTCATCTCGTTATGGATACTGTCTTTATTTTGAAAACAATTTTACGACTGCAATTTCCGGGGGTACAAGAAACCTGCACTGAGGTCCTGAAACGCCGATCCCCGTCGTCACAAACACGTGTTTTCCGTCGACGATCGCTTCACCTTCCATAAATCTTCCGTCATTTACAAAGGGATACGCTCCAAAGATCGGAAATTTTACCTGACCGCCGTGAGAATGACCGGCGATCATTAGACTAATCCCTACCGGCGTTTTTAACAAAGAGTCCGGGTTGTGCGTAAGTGCAATTATATTTTTTTTGACCGCAATGTTGTCGAACGTCTCTTCCGTTGGAACCGTTCGCCGTTTCCAATTGTCTTCGATCCCCCAAATAGAAACTGTTTCACCATTTACAGAGATCTTATCGACTGCGTTCTCCAATACCTTGACCCCGTTTTTCTCAAGCGCACCGGTGACGCGCTTTTCATCGTACCACCAGTCGTGATTTCCGATCACTGCGTAAACTCCAAATTTTGCCCGAAAGCCCGAAATTTTCGTCGCGATAGTTTCAACAGGCATACGAAGGTCCGAATGTCCGCGTCCGCTTTGAGATACAAAATCACCCAGCAACACGATCAGATCAGGAGCTTGCGCATTTGCGTTTTCCACGAGCTCTGCCAAACGAGCTTCATCTACCCCATTTGAACCGCCGTGGATATCAGAGATCGCGACGACCTTAAATCCATTTAGCTTGCTGCTCCAATGTGAGATCTTTAGTTCCGTTTCTTCAACGGTAAGCCTATGTGGTTCAATGAAATAACCATAGCCGACACATCCGATCGCAACGGCCACCAAAACGGCGATCAATAAGAGCGTTCGGGCAAACCATTTCTTTAACCGGTTTTTAGAAATACTCATTCCACCGCTCGTCAACCAATTTCTTAATATCGTCCCGAACCTCTACTTCTTTCGGGTACCAGGGCTTCATACGCGCATCGATAACCATCGGCGACTTGTACGAAATATGATTATTTACAACGTCAATTCGCTTTGCAAAAATATCGGTAGACGGGTTAAAACGCGTCCAGGTCGCCCAAAGGAATTTATCACTTGATCTGGCAAATTCAATTGAATCGTGCAAAACAACGAGTTCGAAATCATCAAACTTCCCGCTTTCTGCGATTCGCTTACCAAGCTTGTCAGAATCGTTCTTTTCAGAGTCTGCGTCGTAGTTTTCCGCTTCCAGTACCAAACACCCGCCGCAATAAACTTCGGCTTTTCGAATCCCGCTTGGCAGGTCTCCTGTAAGCTCCCGTTTTAATTCGCGGCGTTTTTCCCCAACACCGACGAG
>JBGTEI010000007.1:0-6658 GCA_041747875.1 Pyrinomonadaceae bacterium
GATCGATCATAATTACTATTAACTTTATACATCGTGTGTCGCTGAAAGCGACAAACAATATAGCGTAGGGTGGAGCGGTTTCGCGGAACCCTACGACAGATTCGGAATGCGTATGCTCGCTGAAAGTGAGCTACAGATTGCGGTTATAGTTGCTCGCCTACAGCGAGCCGGAAATATTTTGATCATTTCATAGGGTTACATTTCGCTTCGCTCCATTTCACCCTACGCTCTATTATCTGTCTCCGTTGGCGACAGGAGAATAGCCAATGTTTGAATTCAAATTGAATCCATATTGCAAGTCTTCGCGCTTTTACAAACGCGTGCACCCGGGTCGCGTGCGATCCGTCAATTGGTTAACGAAAACTATCGTTTATTCCATTCAAAACTTCCGATCCCGGACATAGGTCTTTTTCGCCCAATGAATTCAACGGCTTTTCGCTCGTCTCCAAAAGCCCGTGGAAGTTTTGCGCGCCGGAGTTCAAATAAAGCAATCCGGTCAAAATTTCTTCGCGCGATTTTGCATTCTGCATCGCGTTTATTGCTGAAAATTTGTCCGTCGGATCCCAGTCTTTGGCGAGCTTGTGGAGTTGGATCGTTGAGCCGTCGTGCATAAGCAGGCGCTGAACACTTCCTTCGTCGTATTCTGTCTTTATCTCGCGTCTTAGCGGAACAAAATCGATCGTCGCGGTCGCTTCGATATGTTCGCGAACGTAATCGTAGGATTTCGTCGAACCTTCATTGTTGTTGAATGTGACGCACGGCGAAATTACATTCAAAAACGCAAACCCATTGTGATTGATCGCAGCCTCAAGCAGCGGCGTCAGCTGTTCCTTATCGCCCGAAAAGCTTTGGGCGACAAATGTTGCACCGAGCTCGATCGCAAGGCTCGCAAGGTCTATCGTTTCAAATTGATTTATATGACCCGATTTGTTTTTGGAACCGCGATCCGCAGTTGCTGAATCCTGACCTTTTGTCAGTCCGTAGCAGCCATTGTTCATCACGATGTAGACCATTTTTAGATTTCGCCGGATGACATGTACAAACTGCCCCATGCCGATCGAAGCCGTGTCGCCGTCTCCTGAAATGCCAAGATAGAGCAGGTCGCGGTTGGCAAGATTTGCGCCTGTTGCAACCGACGGCATTCGTCCGTGAACGGAATTAAAGCCGTGCGAATTGCTCAAAAAATACGCTGGCGTTTTCGACGAACAGCCAATACCCGAAAGTTTGGCGACCTTGTGCGGCTCGATGTTCAACTGAAAACAAGCCTCTGCGATCGAAGCCGTGATCGAATCATGTCCGCACCCGGCGCAAAGTGTCGAAAGCGAGCCCTCGTAATAATCAACCGTGTAACCCAGATCGTTTTTGGGTAAATTCGGATGGCGAAATGTAGAACGTACGTATGACATAAATAATTAGTGATTAAAAAAACAACTTCCAAAAATGTAACGAAATTACCGAAAATCTATTGCCAGGAAAATTCTTTTTGCTTGATAAATGAACCAGAATAAAACTACAAATTCCTGCAATAATAAAGCCAACAACCGAGAGCTTTAAGATATATAAAAAGAATTGTTGAGCCATCATTGCCGGTATATTTCCGTCAAAGTGCCAAGTAGCATTCTCAACTCCATCACCCATTGTCGAAAACATTTTTAGTGCTATTGAAAACAAAAACGGACACAATACAACCGGAACGATCGCTACGAACCAAATCCTTTTCAAGCCGAGAAAAATTCCGCAAACGACAGCAATGATTGGTGCGAAGTAAATCCCAAAATCCGCGACATTTTTGTAAAAATCGGGCCCCGAAATTTTAAACGGATATGTATGAAGTTCATGATAAAGCAAATATGCTTGTCCATATGCTCCAATACTTCCGATAAGGATCGCTATAAGAAACGAAATTCATATATTTCTCGATTGCTCTAACATAATAGAGATTGCCTGAATGGATTGCGTTTTTTGTTTTTATTTCATGATGAAATCACAAAACTATTTTCCCAAAATAATTACAACTCAATAATTTCTTTGTCCTTTTTCAAAAGCTGATTGACTATTTGGCTTCGGTCAACATCTTTCTCTAGTGCCAATTTTTGCACGAATTCGGCTATTTCGGGTTCGAGATAGATCGGTAAATTAAATTCGCCATCGGCGTTGTAAAATTTCCCTCTTACGCCTTTTGAAAAATCATATTCCTTCTTCATATTGTTCTTCCTCTTTTTTGCTTGCTTTGCGTCCCGATATTATTCTTATCCGGCTAACTTCCGAATTCAATTTCTCAATTTTGTGCGAAATAACGATAAGAATTCCACTTTCATCCAATCCCATTGTTAGCCATCTTTCCTCATCTTCGCTATGTGCTTCATCCGGTATCGAAAGAAGATGTGGATCACGGAATATCGTCGCCGATCTTTCAAAACTTACTTTGTGTTTGCGAAAATTGCTCTGGGCTTTTCTGATGTCCCATTCAAAATCATAACGCATAATTTAATGAAAACTTATAATTTCGCCTTAATCTGGTTCAAAATATTATCCGCCGTGATCGGCGTTCCGTCGTAATTCAAAACCGAGATCAGCTTGTTCGGATCAACTCCCAATTCGATCAACATCAGGCTTCTAAACTGCGCATCGCGGTTTTGTTCGATGACAAAAACTTTTTTGTGTGCATCTATAAAATTTTCAAACGCCCTGCAGAATGGAAACGCTTTTACGCGCATTGCGTCGAGCGAAATATTTTCATCTTTTAGAAGCGCGATCGCCTCTTCTGCCGCGTAGGTTGAAGTTCCGAAAAACAAAACGCCAAAATCTGAAGCGTTTTTTTCTTGCAAAAACTCGGGTGCGGGAACTTTCTCTTTTGCGGTGTTCCATTTTGTGATCAATCTGTCGACGTTATACTTGTAGGCATCGCCGTCTTCGGTATAAACCGCCTGTTGATTTCTCGACGTTCCGCGGGTTACAAACGCGCCTTTTGTTTCGTGTGTTCCCGGGATCGTGCGATATGGGATCCCGTCACCGTCTGGGTCCTGGTATCGTCCGTAGTTTTCAATTTCATCGAGCGCCGCCGCATCAAGCACTTTGCCGTGATCGTATTTGCGCTCGTCATCCCATTTTAGCGGTGGCGAGACGTGGTCGTTCATTCCAAGATCGAGATCCGTCAGCACGATTATAGGTGTTTGAAATTGTTCGGCGAGATCAAAAGAAAGTGCGGTCATTTCAAAACATTCGGTTGGCGAGGCAGGGATCAATAAAATATGTTTTGTATCGCCATGTGAAGCGTATGCGGCTTCGAGAATATCGGATTGCTGTGTGCGGGTCGGCATTCCGGTCGAAGGTCCCGTTCGCTGGACATTTATCAAAACGGTTGGAATTTCGGCGAAATATGCGAGGCCTAAGAATTCATTCATTAAAGATACGCCCGGGCCGCTCGTTGCGGTAAAAGATCTGGCGCCGTTCCAGTTTGCGCCGATGACCATTCCGATCGCGGCGAGTTCGTCTTCTGCCTGAACGATCGCGAAATTATTTTTGCCCGTTTCTTTATCAACGCGCAGTTTATGAGCGTATTTTGTAAATGCATCGACAACTGACGTCGAAGGTGTGATCGGATACCAGGCAGCGACCGTCGCGCCACCGTAGATCGCGCCCAAAGCGCACGCCGTATTTCCATCGATCATGATAGAATCACCGACCTTGTCGCGCCTTTCAACTCGTATATCAAGGGGATATTCAAAATGTTCGTGAACATAATCGACGCCTAGTTTCAGAGCTTTGATATTTGGTTCGATGAGTTTTTCTTTGCCTTTGAACTGCTCGCCGAGCATGTCAACCAACACTTCAAATTCAATATCTAAAAACGCCGATAATGCTCCAACGTAGATTATATTCTTAAACAATTGCCGAAGACGCGGATCGGTAAAGGCGTTGTTGGAAAGCTCCATCAGAGGGATTCCGATATAATTTATATCTTCGCGGACATATTTTTCGTGGAGAGGCTTTGAACTGTCATAAAGAAAATATCCGCCAACGCGGACGCTTTCGACATCTTTCATCATGCTCTGCGGATTGACACAGACCATCAGATCGATCCCATCGCGTCGGCCAAGAAAACCTTTTTCCGAAACGCGCACTTCATACCACGTCGGCAAACCCTGAATATTTGAAGGAAAAATGTTCTTCGGCGTAACGGGGATTCCCATGCGAAAGATCGACTTCATAAAAAGCGCATTCGCACTCGCCGAACCCGTCCCGTTGACGTTGGCAAATCTGATGACGAGATCGTTGATTTTCGGTAAATTCATGTTTAAGACTCAAAATTCAAGATTCAAGACAAGAAACGGTTTCAAGTATTGAATTTAGATCCTTTCATATTGGAGTTTCGTAAATACTTAATAAATCCGCTGGTTTGATTGCTCAAACTAATTAGATTGCGGTAGTTCGATTTAAATTCCGATTCGGAAACATAATTCCTATCTTTTGCAAAGGACATCTGAGCTCTAACTTCACCGCAAGATGCTTTCGCAATATACAAAAACTGAATAAATTCCTTATTTCCGCCTCGTTCAAATCCTTCGGCAATATTGGAAAATATCGAGACCGCCGCCCGTCTTATCTGATCTCGCAGAACATAGTCCTGACTAAACCTGCCGGTCGTGGTCAGATCATATATTTGGTTTGCAAGATCCTTACCCAGTCTCCAAATTTCTAAATCTTCAAATCGTTCAATTTTCGGCACGAGTTTAGTTAGGAATCTTGAATCTTGTTTCTTGAACTTTGAATCTTGTACGTTTTCGTCACGTTATAAAAGAACTCCTGCATATCCCACGCCGCCGTCGGACAACGCTCTGCGCAGAGACCGCAATGGAGGCAGACGTCTTCGTCTTTGACCATTACCCGTGTCGTCGGCAATGTTTCCGACACATAAAGATCCTGCGTTTTATTAAGCGCAGGGACTTTTAGTTTTTGGCGTAATTCTTCCTCTTCCGCGTTCCCCGTAAACGTGATACAAGCGGTCGGACAGACATCAACACAGGCGTCGCATTCGATACATTTTGGCGCGTCAAAAACGGTTTGGACGTCGCAGTTTAGACAGCGCTGGGCTTCCTTAAATCCGGTCGGCAGATTAAAACCGAGCTCGACTTCTACCTTGCGGTCTTTTAGCGTGATCGATTTATCGGCTTGAGGCACGACGTATCGCACATCAGGGACTACTTCACTGTCATACGCCCATTCGTGGATCCCCATTTTCTGACTTCGCAGATTTACAAAAGGATCAAGCCGGTCATTTACATCTTCATCCTGACAAATCCGATGGATCGAAACCGCTGCCTGATGACCGTGGGCGACGGCGGTGATGATATTTTCCGGTCCAAAAGCCGCGTCTCCGCCGATGAATACTTTTGGATGTGTCGTTTGAAATGTAACTTTATCGACGACAGGCATTTCCCATTCGCCAAATTCGATACCGACATCCTTTTCGATCCACGGAAAAGCATTATCCTGTCCGATCGCCATGATCACATCGTCGGCTTCGATAAATACGTCGGGCTCGTCGGTTGGAACAAGCTTGCGTCTGCCATTGTCGTCATAAACCGGTTCGACCCGTTCAAATGTCATCCCCTTTAATTTTCCGTCTTCGACGACAAAAGATTTTGGGTTGTGATTATCGAGGATCGGAATATCTTCGTGCATCGCGTCTTCCTTTTCCCAGGGCGATGCTTTCATATCTTCAAACGGACTCCGGACAACGACCTTTACATCTTCGCCGCCGATCCTGCGAGATGTCCGGCAGCAGTCCATCGCCGTATTTCCGCCGCCAACGACGATCACTTTTTTACCGACACCGGTCGTATGTTCAAAAGCAACGCTTGCAAGCCAGTCGATACCGATATGTATATTCTTATCCGTTTCCCAGCGTCCGGGGAGCTTTGCCAGATCCTTTCCGCGAGGCGCGCCCGTGCCGATAAAGACCGCGTCATAATCCTTATCGAGGATCTCCTTCATGCTTTCTACATACTGATTAAAATGCGTGTGGATCCCGTCCATATCAAGTATGTAATCGACCTCTTCATCCAAAACCTCTACCGGTAGACGAAATGCCGGGATCTGCGTCACCATAAAACCGCCCCCTTTGCTTTGATCGTCGTAAAGATGAATTTCGTATCCAAGCGGCGCAAGATCTCGGGCGATCGTCAGCGAAGCGGGTCCGGCACCGATAAGCGCGATCTTCTTGCCGTTTCGCTCAAATGGTCCGCGGGGCATCAGTGAAGTCACTTCGTCTTTATTATCTGCGGCGACGCGTTTCAGGCGGCAGATCGCGACCGGCTCTTCGTCTTCGAGTCTTCCGCGGCGGCAGGCAGGTTCACATGGGCGATCACAGGTTCTCCCGAGAATTCCGGGGAAGACATTCGAATCCCAGTTGATCATGTAGGCTTCGGTGTATTTTCCCTGCGCAATGAGACGAATATATTCAGGTACAGGCGTGTGAGCCGGACAGGCATACTGGCAATCCACGACCTTGTGAAAATACTCAGGGTCTTTAATGTCGGTTGGTTTCACTCGTTATTCTTCACCCTTTGGATTATTTTTTGATTGGTTGCTCTCTAAAATAGTATGTTTTAGAACAATCTTCAATAAAAATATCCAGAAGTTACGTAAGCGGCGC
>JBGTEI010000008.1:0-17924 GCA_041747875.1 Pyrinomonadaceae bacterium
GGCTCGAGCTGTAACGCATGCCGTGAAAAACAAAGTGAACCATACCGGGCGACGGTCGTGGAAATGGATCCGGATGGAAAAAACCAGAATATTTATGCACGGGGATTGCGAAACGCAGTTGGAATGCGTTGGCATGGAAATTATTTGTTCGCAACGGTCCAAGGCGCCGATCATTTGGGGACAAATAAACCGGATGATACATTTCACGCGATCAAAAAGGGCAAGGATTATGGTTGGGCAAAATGCTACCAATATCGCGGAAGAATCTATCGGGATAGATTTATTACAGGCGGCGGTAATTGCCGCGGCGTTCCGGTCGCCTATTCGTCTTTTCCGGCACACAGCTCCGCAATGGGTTTCGATTATTTTGACTCGGACACCCGGGATGAAACGATCCGCGATTCGTTTTTGATCGCGCTGCATGGTTCGACCGATAAAACTTTAAAGAAAGGATATCGTGTCGTTGTTGTTAGAAAAGACAAGGCACATGTGGATTTCATAACAGGTTTTTTAAGCGGAAATATAGTCCACGGGCGACCACTTGATATATTTAAGCTAACACCTAATTCCTTTCTGATGAGCGATGATCATGGAGGGGTGATTTATTTGATAAGAATCAGTTCTAACTAGCCTTTTTCCTCATTTCGGCAAGAAACTTCCTGTCATACGCTGATAATACATTTCGTTTTTCAAGGATCTCCATTACGTCGACCGCCTTTTGGTAATTTTCCTTGGCGCGCTTAAGGTTTGCCGGTGTTTGTTCGGCGCTTTTCTGGTAGACAGCACCGATCTCACTATAAGCACCCGCTAAATTGTTTCTTGCACGTTTATCATCCGGAAATTTACCAATTATTTCTTCAAATATCGAAACTGCCTTTTGGAGGTTTTTGATCCCATTATAATCATTGCCCTGTTGACCTAAGACCACACCAAGTCTAACCAATGAATTTGCCAACTCGACCTTTAACCGATTGTTATGCGACTTGCTTTCAACTATTTGTTCAAATATTTCGAGGGATTCCTGTAGATATTCGATCGCTTTCTTCGTCCTTCCTGTATTTATCGCTGCTTGTCCGATCGGTGAAAGTGTTTTTGCCAACCTCTGTTTGGCACGAATGTCGGCTTTATCGTTGTCAGATGCATTCCGCGCGACGGCCAAAGCTTTTAGTTGATATTCGTAAAATGCCTCGTCATCTATTTCTTCATTAATGTTTCCGGCCAACCAATAAACTAGCCAGATCGCGTTTACCGTATCCCAGTTTTTGTTTGGAACATCTACCAAGATCTTGTTTATCCCGATCGCCTTCTCCATTTCGGACTCAGCCTCTTTTTGGCGGCTTTCCCATGACAGAGAAAGGCTCTTTTGCGCATAATTGATCGCAAGAAGGCGCAAAACGGGGAGCGTTGCTGCTTTCTCTTTGCTTCGAACTTCCAAAAGCGCAATGGCTTTATCGTAAAAGGGAATCGCCTTTCCGTATCCCGAAATAGCCGTTTGATTTAAACCAAGATCATAATTGAGTTCAGAATATGCGAGTAAAGTATCGATCTGATCGCCGTTCACTTTTCGCAGGGCTTCAATTTGATTCAATCCTAAATACAGATAGGTTTTCTCTTTTTCATAATCGTTTGTTTCACCAAAGATCTTCCCAAGATTCTGATAATCCTTCGCGAGCATTAATCGATTATTCGCATCTTTGGGCTCAAGTTTTAAATATGTTTCACGGATCTTAATCGCTTTTTCGTAACTTTTGATCGCATCGTCAAAATCTACTAAATTCGGGTTTGAAGGATTCCCCTGCAGATCGCCGATCTTTTCGTACGCCGAAGCAAGTTCCTTTTGAAGACCGGGATCGTTTTGTGATTCGCTTGCGAGACTGTCAAGATACTCGAGCGCGCGCTTTATAAGTACTTCGCGAGCTTCGGTCGAACCTGCCAAATTTTCAATTTTCGGGCTGATTTCAAACAGAAGAGAATTGGAAAGTTTTCGGACCTGCTGAAATCGTTTCTCCGCCCGGTCCCTTTCAATACGGGTTTCATTTGCCTGCCAAAGAGTGAAGATCAAACCGGTTATCAACGAAATAAAGATCAACGCAACGGCGCTCATTGCAAGTTTATTTCGCTTAAAAAATTTTGTACTGCGATAACCGAGAGTTAACGGACGCGCCGAGATCGGTAAACCATTTAAAACCCGATCAAGATCATTTGAAAATTCTTCGACTGATCCATATCTCTGCGAAACGTCAGTTTGAAGCGCTTTGAGAGTTATAATGTCGAGATCGCTTCTCAAGTGTTTTGAGCCTCGAATTTCCGGTATCAAAGAATTGTTCCGCTTTCCGGACGCCAGTGAAGGTCTCAGCGGCTCGCCGCCCTTAATAGTTTCAACTATCTCTTCAAGAGTCTTTCCTTCAAAATGAAATGGTTTTGTACCCGTTAGGAGTTCATACAAAATAACTCCTAGAGAATACACGTCGGAAGCCGCAGTCATGTTTTCCCCCAAAAATTGTTCGGGTGATGCGTACGCAGGCGTAAACGCGCGGTTTACGGTTTTTGTGATCTCGGAAGTGCTTTCGTCGAGCATCTTTGCCAAACCAAAATCGAGTAATTTTGGTATCCCTTCTTTGGTTATCAGGATGTTGTCGGGCTTGAGATCCCGGTGAACGATCAAATTCTGTTGAGCGTGTGTTACGGCCCGACAGATAGTCTGAAACAGTTCCAAACACTCCTCAAGTGTGCGCGACTTATTCTGTAGATAAGTAAACAGATCTTCGCCATCAATATACTCCATTACAAAATACGGATCACCATCGTTTGTAATTCCGCCGTCTAGTAGTTTTGCGATGTTTGGATGATCCAGGTTTGCGAGGATCTGCCGTTCGCGCTTAAACCGTTTGAGAATTTCCTCGTCATAAATATTTCTTCGAATAACTTTGATCGCAACCTTTTGCGCGAATTCCCCGTCGATCCGCTCGCCAAGATACACGATTCCCATTCCGCCGTGTCCAATTTCTTTAACAATCCGGTAATGTCCAAATATCTTATTCGAACTGTCATTCAGGTCATATCTAAGATCTGGGTCGCGATCAAGCATTTTGGTGTCAAAATAGTTTCTCTCGACATTACGGGCCGCAAGCAAAGATTTAACCTCACTAAGGATCGTTGTGTTGCCTTTGCAGGCCTCCTCTAAGAACGAAAATTGGTCCTTATCAGGTAGATCTAACGCCTCACTGAGAATACTTTTTACTTTTTCCCACTCTTCACTATTCATTACGATCCAGTTGGTTTTGAAACCAAAGCTTCGCGATTTGCCATTCTCTTTTTACAGTAGATTCCGAGATCTTTAATGCAAATGCAGTTTCTTTAACGGAAAGTCCGCCAAAAAAACGCAACTCAACTAACTTTGCCTGTCTCTTGTCCATCGATTCCATGGTAAGAAGCGCTTCCTCTAATTTTAGGAGGTCAATCTCTCTTCCGCCGTCTCCTTCCGCTGCGACAAGCAGTTTTTCGTCAAGTGAAATCGTTTGTCCGGACCCTCGCTTCTGAGCGTTCCTTTTTCTGGCGTGATCGACAAGGACCTTTCTCATTACCTCGGCGGCAACCGAAAAAAAATGAGCCCGATTTTGCCAGGTTACATTTTGCCAATCGATAAGTCTTATATAGGTTTCGTGAACTAAAGCGGTAGCTTGAAGGGTATGATTTGACCGCTCACTCTGCATCTGCCTTGAGGCTAAAATTCTCAAATTTTTGTATACAACTTCATACAATTCTGCCTGAGAATTTTCAACGCCGGAAGAAACGTCTTTGAGCAGCTGCGTCAATTCATTTTCGGGGTATCTCATAATCGTAGCCTGTTGTTTGCAAATTATACCCGAAAAATAGAAATAAATACTTTTTTTGAGCTTGTTTCGTTCTCTTTTGCGCCTATTTAGTTGAAGGCTGATAGAACGTCATAATCCTTTACACACAGGTCGTCGAGCTAGCAGCGGAAATTTATAAGGAAGGTAAATTAGAATGATCGACAATATAAATGAAATAATTCGGGTTGCAAAAAGTTGGGATCGAAAAACCATATATGGTGTACCCGGTTGTCCAAAGGAGACGTGCGCATTTTTTGTTCGACAAGTGTTTAGAACTGCCTTGCACGAATCCGGAATAATGCGAATCGCTCATTCGCGACCATATTACTTGCAAAACCAAATACCGCAGCTTCCGACAAATGAAAACTTTGCCGACGGATTAGCCGGAGACATCGTCGGGCGCAAAATCCGTCCTGATCAAATGCAGCCGGGCGATCTTTTGTTTTTCCGGGACACATATCGCGGCGACTTTCCAGCCGGATCAATAACGCACGTTGGAATCTGCATCGGTGCAAAAGGACTGATGGCAGATTCGAGCGGCGGTCAATGTCACGTTCGCGACGCACACAAAACATTTCGCGATTTGCTGGTAGAAGTACGGCGTCCGCACTGCCTCGTGTCCACCACCAGGATGACCGGAACAGCGATATCATTGAAAAACGGACAAATAACCGCCCTTGTTAGTGGCGCTAAACAGCATAGACTTGACCTAGTTATTCGTTTTGGAAACCCGGTATCACGGAGAGTAAATATAGGAACACCGCAAGGCGTTCACTCCTTTGGCTCTTTCGCCGCCTCCGGTTCCGGTTCCGGCTCAGGATCCGCGCGAAAAATCCCAAGACCTCAATTACAACATAATGATCACGCCGCCGGATACGGTTCGGGTTTTGGATCCGGCGGCGCGGGAATTGGTGGTGGATCGGGTTCGGGATTCGCAGCCGGGCACGGCGGAGCAATGGTTGGCGGTTCAAGAGGGCTGCAAGTCTTGATCGACGGAAAAAGTTTCCCGTTCAAATACGTGACATTAGATATCGACAACGCTGCAAATGGCAATCGGCTTAAATTATTTCATCACGATGGACTAACCAGGGTATTTGCAGGCGGGAACGAAGCAAAAAGCCTAGACCTCATCGCCAAAATGGAAAACGGAATACTGCATCTGTGGATAAACGGAAAAGAGATAGGAACGCGAAATGCAAACATTCGAATCACTTAGTCATTTTTGTCGGTTCACCACTCTGCAATTGATGATCGTTGACCAGAAATCCTTTCTTCAAATCGCTCAGAAACAAAAAAGTGACCGTCACCAATTAGTGACGGTCACAAAAAGCATCTATAGAAAATTGGTCGTTACTATTTTCGTTTCTTTTCTACTTTAACGTGAACAGTTCTGCGTCCCCATTTTCTGGCTTCTGAACAACTTGGAACCCAAATGTCTAAGACTCGACCACGGATCTTTCCGCCCGTATCAGCAACGACGTAGTGACCTGTATATTTACCTGCCGACATATGGATCCTAGTTCCCAAACTTAGTAATCGGGTATCTGCCGCTACAACACCGCGGCGAACTGATCTTCCGGAGGCAGTTTTTCCACGGAGGCAATACGCTGTCGCCTTAAAAGCGCGCGCAGACTCCATTGTTTCTGATTCTTCCGCTTCTTCTGCATTTTTCGTATCTACTTTAACTTTAATATCGTATTTTTCAATTCTATTATCTAATTTATTATTACTATCTAAAATATCCTTTTTATTATCTTCCTGCGTATTAAATTCCTGAACGATTTCCTGCGAATCACTCGCTGAGATGGTTACGGCTTCGACTTTTGGCGCAAAGTAGTTTATTCCTACCAATAATGCGACCAAAAACAGAAGGACGATCCCTCTAGCTACGTTTTTCATTTATAAGTCTCCTATCTAGTTTATTTCCAGCTAATAAAAACAAAAAAAGCGTCTTTCAACACTTTATTTTGTGGTCGATTTGAACAATCAACTATTCTATTAGCTGAAGTTTTTACGGTAACCCGTAATATTATTTAGTCTGTTTTGACCAAATAAACGCCAATCCTAACATACGAGAACTAACTTGTCTAGAAACAATTCGGACCTAAATGTCAATTATCAAAGGTAAATCGCAGATCGCCTGTGGACTAAATTACCCTAATTTCGTATATTTCAACCACTTCTCTTTTTTGTTTTACAGGAGAAACCACCATAAATTATGCGCGAACGTAGAGTTGGAGAAAGATACAATATTTCGCTACCGGTTCGTCTCGTTTGGAAAGACGAAAACGGACATCAAGTGACGGAAGATGGTTTGACAGAAAACGTTGGACCAAAAGGAGCTTTAGTATATTTACCGCGATTTCTTCCTCAAGTGGGGACGTCGGTAAGTTTGGTCGTGACCGATCAACCGGAAGAAGTCTCCGTTACAGTAGAGGTTTTGCGGGTTGAGAGAAATGCATCTCACCCATTGGCAGCACTAATGCTTACGAAGTCGATCAAATTATGGAAAGAAAAGGTTTGTGACTATGCCGCGAAGATTATTGCCGAACAAGAACCTGAGGAATTAGACGACTGGTAGAAAGTCTCTCGAACCCTTCCACATTTGAATATCGATGCCGCTGATTCAGGCGGCATTTTACCGGGAAAGTTATGAAGATATTAGTATTAGGTGCCGGTCGTATGGGATACGGTGCGGCTTATGATCTCGTGTTTAATTCACCGGAAGTATCTGCGATAACGGTCGCGGATCAGGTCTTAGAAAACGCTGTCGGCGTCGCTAATAAACTGGATTCCACGTTGGTCACCGCGGTTCAGTTAGACGTTTCGAACCGTGAAAAAACCGTTTCGCTAATGAAAGGGCATGATTCGGCTATTTCGTGCGTAAACTATTGGTACAATCTTGATCTCACAAATATAGCGATTGAAACAAAAACAAACTTTTGCGATCTCGGCGGGAATAATACGATCGTTGACCAACAACTTTCACTTGACCAAAATGCAAAACTTGCCGACATCAACATTATCCCCGACTGCGGTCTGGCCCCGGGAATGGTATCGGTCTTGGCAATGCATGGCGCGAAAAGGTTTGATGTGGTCGAGGAAATTCATATTCGGGTCGGCGGCTTACCACAAGTTCCAAAAACCTTACTTGAGTATCAACTCGTTTTCTCCGTGGAAGGTTTAATAAACGAATATATCGAAAAAGCTCGAGTCATTCGAAACCGGGAAATTATCGAGATCGATTCAATGACGGAATGCGAAGAACTTTTTTTTGATGGTTTTCCGAAACTCGAAGCGTTTCAAACCTCCGGCGGAACTTCTACGCTTCCCGACACTTTTGTGGGTAAAGTAAATGAGCTGGATTACAAAACTATTCGATACGCAGGGCATTGCGAGAAATTCAAGACAATGATTGACCTTGGGTTGTGCTCGAGCGAAGATATCTTAGTTGATGGCGACGAGGTAAAGCCGCGAAGGGTCTTTGGAGACTTATTGACCAAACATCTTCCGGCTGACGAGCCCGATTATGTTTTGGTTAGACTGGAATTTGTCGGAAAAAAAGACGATCAACCGAAGCGCTTACGATTCGATATTGTTGACAAACAGGATGAAGCGACAGGTCTTAGCGCGATGATGCGGACCACCTCTTTTCCCGCTTCGATCATTTCTCAAATGATGGCCAAAGGAGAAGTCGCGGAACGCGGCGCAACGCCGCAGGAAAAAGTAATTAATTCGGACAGGTTCGTGGAAGAGTTAGCACGTCGAAACATCATAATCCATGAATCGTAATTAATTCCTTTTTTAAAAAGTGCTTCAAACCGAAAATCACACTTATGAAGTATTTTTGGATAGTTTTCATATCTTTAGCTGTAACCAGCTTGATTGGCGTCCTTTGTGCTTTCCTTATAAATAAGCAGGTAGAATCGTACAGCAACGGTAAAATAAAACAGTCAGCCGAGGAAGTGGAAAATGAAATCCCGCGGCGCGTTGCGATCGTATACGGCGCTGCCGTATTTAAAAACGGTAGGCTGTCTGACGTTTTATACGACAGGGTTTATACAGCGGTCGAACTTTACAAAGCAGGAAAGGTCAAAAAACTTCTAATGAGCGGTGATAATTCGCGGCAGGAATACGACGAACCAACTGCGATGAAGAAGGCAGCCATCGAACTAGGCGTTCCGGAAAACGACATCGTTTTGGATTTTGCAGGTCGCCGGACATATGACACTTGCCACCGCGCGAAAGAGATCTTCGAAGTCAAAAAAGCAATCCATGTTACTCAGGATTTTCACCTTCCAAGAGCGATCTTTCTGTGTGAAAAGATCGGCATCGATAGTATCGGGATCAAAGCGGATCGCAGAAATTATCGGGATGAAAGTGTTTGGAATAAACGCGAATTTTTAGCGGTCTTAAGTGCTTGGTTCGAGATAAATTTTGTCCCGTTTGAACTGATCGGCGGCAGAAAGGAACCGATCGAACCGTAACTCAAACTCGGAAGAAAACCTAAAACTTTAATCCTTCACAAACAAAAAAAACCTACTCAAATATACGAGTAGGTTTTTTGTTTTCCGTTAAAAGAATCTAATTCAAATTTGCCAATCTTGGCGGGGCTTTCCTTTTTAACAACTTGCGCAATTTCAGCCGCGCCTTGTGTAGTTGTGATTTTGATGTACCAACCGAGCATCCGAGAATCCTTGCAACTTCTTCATGTTCGAAACCTTCGACATCGTGAAGAACAAATACATTCCGGTAACCATTTGGTAATTGTTTGATCGCATTTTGCAGCGCGATCTTGTCAACAACCGGCATTTTGCTTGGCTTTTCAGAGCCCCTAACGATCTGAACCGGAGTTTCACCTTCGTCCGTGGTCTTTTCAAACTTGACGGTTCGTTTTCTAAAGTGCATCAACACTTGATTTACTGTCAAACGATGAAGCCAAGTAGTAAAGGCGGAGTCGCCGCGGAAACTTCCGATTTTGCGGTGAAGCTGGATAAATACGTCTTGTGTTAGATCTTCAGCTTCGTTTGTATTTTTTAGCATACGCAAACAAATTGCGTAAACCCTACGATGATGACGGTTGTATACTTCCTCAAAGGCCATCATATCGCCCTTAGACGATGCTTGCGTCAGTTCGTAATCACTAAACGAGGTTACATCCACCGACGGAGCTTTTACGGCACTTCGCTCTGCGAGTGCTACATCAGCATTTTGTAGTATTGGATAATCCAAAGTTTCTGTTGTTGCCATTTCTATATTCCCCCTTTCTCACAATTGCTTAAATCAATTTCCGTGCCAAAACCCAATACCAGATTCGCTTTTTTATATTATCCGATATTCTGTGGTTTTTATTCCGTTTTTCTATGGCATACATTTGTCTTCGCTAATCATCCTAAATTAGATTTAAACCATACCGTGTAGTATTTGACGCATTTAATACACTTTACGGTCGAATTTCGTACAGTCTCTATGTGTTCTACGGATTTTTCACCTACGAAGTTATTATTTTTAAAGGCTTTTGTTTACTTTTTGCGCGTGATAATATTGGTTTTTAGCTCAAAACCGGAAATCGTTAATGACAAAATCTCTGCGTTTCACACTTAAAATTTTCTTTGTTTTGATAGCGGTATCTTTCAACCTTTCCGCACAGGAACCTGAAAAAACGCCGCCTGTAAGTATTGAACTTTCTGATAAAGAAGGGATTCCCGTTATTATCAAACATCTTCCGGACTGGGAAAACAAGCAAAAGGAAGCGACCTTTATAAAAACAAAAGAGAGACTACACGAAACTCTCGGCGCGCGACAGATTTTTCAAACCTTTGAATTTGCCGATGATACGGAAGCCGTAACTGCAAACTATTCGGCGGGAAAGCTATTGATAGTAGAATTTGGAACCCCGCAGTCGGCATCTGAAACTGATAAGGTCATTAAACAATATCTCACAGGTCCAAACCGATCATCCGAAGCATTTTACAAACGAATTGGAAACTATAGCGCGTTCGTCTTAGATGGAAACGACGAGGCCGCGGCAAATGCACTATTTGAGCAGATAAAATACGAAAAGGTCGTTCGCTGGCTCGATTATGATCCGTTCGCCGAAAGTCGCGCTGAAAGAGCTTTTATCCTTGAAACAAAAGGTCTTTTCATCGGTACCGTTGTTGCCATTTTAACTATATTGCTTTTCGCGATCGCGATCGGCATTGTAGCCGGACTGATCTTTTTTCAGTATCGACAAAAGAGACGTTCTCAATACACTGTGTTTTCTGACGGCGGCGGGCTTACCAGATTAAATCTCGACGATCTAACTCCGGAAACAATTACGACTACTCTTCTAAACGACTAATTGGCGCTATGGCAGATTTTCCACCAATTTGTCTATGTCTGCGCGGTCGTTAAAGAAATGCGGGGCAATTCGAATTCGCGGTCCTCGTGCTGAAATAACGATCTTCTTTTTTTCGAGTGCCTTGAATACTTCATTTGAAGAAAGTCCGTTTTTATTCACCAGACAGACGATCTGCGACTTTTCCCCTTTTTCGCGCGAGCTTACGATCTCGTATCGTTCGTGGGGCAGAATTTCACAAAGATAATCTGACAATTCTTCAAGGTAACTTTCGATCGCAGTTTCGCCGGCTTCATTTATCAATTTTAAACTTTGTTCGAGACCATAAAAGAGCGAAGAAGTTCCTGTTCCGGTTTCCCATGCGAGTGCATTCGGTTTGTAATTTTGTTCGTAGTCGCTAAAATCCCAGGGATCATCGACGCTTATCCATCCAACTAACGTCGGTTCGACCCGCTCACGCGCCCTGTCACTTAAGAATAGAAACCCGCAGCCTTCGGGCGAACACAGCCACTTATGACTCGCGCTGCTCGCTACATCTACATATTGCGACGGCAGATCGATCGACATCGCCCCAAACGCCTGAATGATGTCGACGCAAAAAAGCGCGTCGACTTTTCGCGCTGCAGCCCCGATTCTTTCGAGATCGGCACGAAATCCCGTTGAAAACTGCACCGCACTGATCGAAACAACCTTCGTGTTTTCATCGATCAAGGCGATAAACTCATTAATATCTATTCGGCCGTCGCGTTCGGGGCAAAGCCTTAATTCCACGCTGTATTTATCCCGGATTCTTCTCCACGGGTAAAAATTTGCCGGGAATTCCTTGGCGAAAGTTACGATGTTATCCCCATTTTTCCAATTTGATCCGTTTGCAACAGTCGCAAATCCATCGGATGTGTTACGCATAAATGCGATCTGTTCTGATCGAACTCTAAGCATTGTTGCAATTAATTCTCGCGCACGATCTTTTGTCTCAACCCATTCCGGATAGTTTGTTGACCCATGAAGCGAAACATCCTTCAATTGTCTGTTTACTGCGTCAATAGCCACTGAAGAAAGTGGACCAACTGCAGCGCAGTTTAAATAGACGGTTTCTTCTAAAACCGGAAATAATTTACGTATGCTCTCGTTCACCTTTGGTCTCCTAATTTTGATCTCTCATGAATGCGAAGGAAGTATTATATTGCATCCGCAAAAATAATCTATTTAGCGCACGATTTAAGCGATTGTTAAACACGCCATCGTTGACAAAAGCGAGCGATTACAGTTAATTTTGGAGTTGCAAACATTTTTCCAACTTCGCAACGCGCTCCACACATCAAAAGTTCTAAATTATGTTAAGCCTGAAAGAAAAAAGCCGATCGGATTTTGGGATGGTTTCGGCGAAAGACGATACTGATATTTCCGTTCACCAATTCAAACGCGTTTCAAAACAGGGCATCTGGACCGAAAGCTTACGGCTTCTTCGCGACATAATTCTGATCCTTGCCGTTTTCGTTCTATTCGGTGTTTTCATCGCTCAGCCGGTCGTAGTAGAAGGTACATCAATGGTACCCCAACTGGAAAACGGCGAGCGTTTGATCGTTAATAAACTTGTCTATTACAATTTCAAAAGTGTCGACTGGGGACATCTAAAACGCGGCGATATTGTGGTTTTTTGGTATCCGGACGATCCTGATGAAAGCTTTGTTAAGAGAATTATTGGTTTACCCGGCGAAGTTGTTGAAGTTCGGGACGGCAAAGTACTGATCAATGACAAACCGATAGTCGAACCGTATTTGACTGATCTCGAGATCAAAGAAATGCAGAATTTTGAACCGGTTCTCGTCGATAAGCATTATTATTTTGTCATGGGTGATAACCGTGGAGACTCTTCTGACTCAAGAGAATGGGGATTAGTGCCTGAAAAATATATCTACGGTAAAGCTTTTTTCCGTTACTGGAGACCATCGAAATTTGGATTCTTAAACTACGGAATAAACAATTCTCAGGGTGATACGAAAGAGCCGACAAACGAAAAAGATAAGAAATCAGATAAAGATAATGATTTTCGGGCCGCTCGATAATGCGTCCGCAAAATTACAAGTTTTGATGGTTGATTGTTTTAGCAAAGAAATTTAAGCTAATTCGATCAACCATTTTTATTGCAAAAGAACCGATGAATCTATCCACAAAAGCAATTCTAGTTCTTGAAGACGGTCGTACGTTTCAAGGATTTTCGTTTGGGGCCGAAGGCGAGATATTTGGCGAGATCGTATTCAATACTTCGATGACCGGATATCAGGAGATCCTTACCGATCCCAGTTACGCCGGTCAGATCGTTTGCATGACCTATCCATTGATCGGTAACTACGGAGTAAATGAAAATGATGCAGAATCGCGGCGTCCTTGGGTAGAAGGTTTTATCGTCAAGGAATCAAGCGGAATAAGTTCAAACTGGAGATCGAGTGAGACGCTTGAGGCATACCTAAAACGCCATAAGATCGTCGGTATCGAGCATCTTGATACACGTGCGTTGGTGAGACATATTCGCGACAAAGGCGCGATGAGAGCTGCGATCTCGACCCTCGAGCTTGATGAACAAAAACTTCTTGAACGCGTGATCGATTCACCCGTGATGAAGGATCGTGAACTTGCCAGCAGTGTTACTACCGGGAAAATGTTCGAAATGAAAGCGGAGGCTGAGGAAAAATACCACGTCGTATGTTACGACTTTGGAGTTAAAACCAATTCGTTGCGCAATTTTGCCAAATTAGGATGCCGAATTACCGTTGTTCCTTCCTACACAGATGCGGACGAAGTTCTTTCGTTAGATCCGGATGGAATTTTCTTATCAAACGGTCCTGGTGATCCGGCCGCGATGAAAGATGTCGTAAACGAAGTGAAAACACTCGCTCAAAAGAAAATTCCCATATTTGGTATTTGCCTCGGGCATCAGATCCTCGGACAAACGTTTGGAAGCAAAACTTACAAGCTGAAATTCGGACACCGCGGCGGAAATCAGCCAATCAAGGACCTTGTTTCGGGAAAGGTGGAAATAACTGCTCATAATCATGGCTTCGCAATTGATGCAGATTCACTTTCTGATGAACTGGAGTTAACACATATTAATTTGAATGATAAAACGGTTGCCGGACTTCGGCATAAGACTCTGCCGATTTTCAGCGTTCAATATCACCCAGAAGCCGCTCCTGGACCGCACGATGCGGAGCATCACTTCAAACGTTTTATCGAACTGATGGATGAAACCAGGTCCGCTAAGATTGCGGCAGGCTAATGATTATTTCGGGGTTCATTCTGACGATCTTCATGCCTTCTTCTACTTTTGCCCGGCAAGACATCAGCGCTTTCTCTTTTTCACCGTTTTCTATCCAAACCTGGCAGTTCAGACAGTCGCCATTCCAACAGAAATCGCCAAACGAGATAGATTCCAGCGAAAGATATTGAAAGCACCGCAAAAGCGTGTTGTTTTCCGGAACCGAAACGGTTTTGCCATCGATCACTATTTCAATAAGTTTTTCAAACGGCTCGAAAAGATCTGTGTTGTCCATGAATCTCAAACTATACTTTTATTAATCAGAATCAATTGTTAAACTATCTCACACGAAGGAGAAATTGACTATGTCTCTAGTGATCTACACAAAACCTGATTGCCCCTATTGCGAAAAGGCGCGGGTTTACTACAATGATAACGGTATTGAATTCACTGAATTTGACGCACAGAATGATAAGAAACATCAGGACGACATGCTTGAATTTTCGAGCGGCGATCTGACGGTTCCGGTGATCGTTGAAAATGGAGAATATATACAATCAGGCTGGGGAAACCCGCCTCGTGGTTGAACGATCAACATTCTTTAGTCGGCAGTTTGCCGACTCTTTTAATTTTAAATTTTCTTCATCTGTATTAAACATAGTCAACAGATACCAGCCAAATTCGTTAAAATGGATTGATATAGTCTCTTATGGTTGGCGATAAAATTCACCATTACGAAATCCTAAAGAAACTCGGTGCCGGAGGACAAGGCACGGTTTATCAGGCTCTCGACACAAAACTTGATCGAATGATCGTGTTGAAAGTTTTGCCGCCCGATCTCACCGCAAAAACCGCAAACTTCACAAGATTTGAGCGCGAAGCGAAATTGTGTTCTCAGCTGGATCATCCGAATATTTGCACTATCTATGATTACCATGAAGACGATGGAACTTTTTATATCGCAATGCAATACATTGACGGTAAGAATGTCCGCGAACTTGTGGACGGTAAACCACTTGAATTAAGAACCGCGCTGCACATTGAAATTCAAGTGTGCGATGCCTTGGCATTTGCTCATTCGAAAAATATCATCCACCGTGATATTAAGGCTGGAAATATAATCGTTAAAGATGACGGGCAGGCAATAATTCTTGATTTTGGCTTAGCTAAGCTGCTCCAGGAGGATCCGATAGGAATGCAGTCGGAGTTGATGGATCTCACCGAAATGGGAATACCATACGGTACCGCGACCTACGCCGCGCCGGAGCAGGCAAAGGGCGAAAAAACTGATCATCGGGCAGATATTTTTTCGGCTGGGGTCTTATTGTATGAAATGTTGACTGGTATTTGGGCGTTTCAAGGAAAGACCGTTATTGATGTAAGGCATCAGGTCTTGTATGGCACTCCCCTTCCACTTTCGGAAATGCGTCCGGAGGTCCTTCCGCCGAAACTTCAGCAGATAATCGACCGGTCATTGGCAAAAGACCCGTCAGACCGATATCAGGATATTGCCGATATGTCTGACGATCTGCGGACAGTGTTGCGGGAAATTACGGGGGTTTCTCTGCTCCAGAACGAATCTTTCAAGCCGAAACATCTTGAGAATGCGAGCCCTGTAAAACGAGCCTGGAATTGGTTAACGGGCAAGACCGGCTCGGATAACTCCACGCAGCCTTCGAGCTCGGTCTCGATCACGCCGACGTATTCACCGGATATTACCCTTACTACCACCGGAAAAGAGAAAAAGACGATTGCGATCTTGCCGTTTAAGAATATGAGCAATGATCCATCTGCGGATTTTTACGAATTTGCATTAGCTGACGCGGTCATTACGGAACTTGCAAAAATAAGATCGCTGATCGTCCGCCCGAGTTCAGTGATCGCAAAATATCAGGGAAATGAGGTAGACGCGCGGGCTGCGGGAAAAGAAATGCGCGTTCATGCAGTTTTGACTGCCGGGTTTATTAGAGCAGGTGACAGAATGCGTGTAACTACGCAGCTTCTCGACGTTATCACCGGTGACATACTATGGAGCGACCGGATCGACGCTGAAGGCGAAGATATTCTCGCGCTGCAGGACATCATCGGAAAGCATATATTAGATGGACTTAGACTTGAGCTCTCCGATGAAGAACAGGAAATTCTTGGTAAACGGCCGACCGAGAACGCAGAAGCTTATGAACAGTACTTGCGCGGAAGAGACAATTTCGGCAGGTTCATTTTCCGTACCGTTTCGGCTGAAGATTGCGACGCCGCGATAGATAATTTAAGGCTTGCGATCAAACTAGATCCAAAATTTGCGCTGGCATACAGCGGACTCGGTGCTTGCTATGCAAACCGCGTATTTAAGGGGATCGGAACCGGTGATGATTACGCTTTGGCAGAAGAAGCTTTTAAGGAAGCTTTCAAATACGATCCGAATGTATCTGAAGCGCGCGTATTGATGGTAATGATCTATATGGCGCGTGACGAAAAGGCAACTGCGCGTGCTGAAATTAAAAACCTTCAGGAAGAATTTCCAAACGAAGCGCCAATATATTTTGTAAAAGGCGTAATGCACCGGCTCGACGGCGAATATGATGAATCGCTAAGGAGCTTTGAAAAACTCGCGCGTCTCGATCCGGCAGCCCTGGTTATTTCCAGCTACAATCGTGCAAGAATTTATACGTATAAGGGCCAATTTGAAAAGGCATTTCGCGAACTGGACAAAGGTTCAAAGGTCGAACCAAATCATCCGCTGATCAAGACATTTCGTTCAAATGCACTTTTCCACCAAGGTAAGATCGATGAAGCGATCGAGATCATACAGGAAGTGCTGGAGAAGAATCCGCGAATGGAGGGAATCCGCCCGATGTTTGCGATATTTCTGGCTGCAAAAGGACGAACCGAAGATGCGCTAAATCAAATTACCCCTGAAGCTGTCAATATATCAAAAGCAGACCATGATATGGCATATTGGCTATGTTCTGCGTACGCCGTTATGGGAAATACCGAAGAGGCATTAAATTGGTTTGAGCGGGCTGCAAAGTTGGGCTATGAAAACAAACCATGGTTTGAAGCAGATAAAACACTCGATTCGATCCGAGGTGAAGAAAGGTTCAAGACGTTAATGTCGAAAATACACAGCAGCCGCTAATTTCCGCCTACGGACGATGGATCCAGATCGGCCCCGATCACCTTTCCGCCAAATCCCCGGTTACGATAAGGACTATCTTTAGTAAGCCGGTAATCTTTAAGATCCTGAAAACCAATTTGCCTTATCGATGTGGGATAAAAATTCTTCCGTCCGTATGAATTTTGATCAGCACCCACGATCAGATTGTTTTCAATGATCGACCTTGGAAAATATCGGTTTATCGATCCCATCCCAACAGAACTATTATCTCCGAAGAAGCCGTAATCGTTGTGAAAAACGATGTTATTACGAAATATCAGATCCGTCACCGGCTTCCCGTATGCGTTCGTAATATTTCCTTTCTGGATAACCGTATTATTCTCGATCGTCAATCCTTTCCATTCAGTAGCGATCAAAAAATGTCCGCTGCCGCCCCATTTTGAGCCGTCGATATCATCAAAGATATTGTTTCGAATAACCAGGTTTCTACCGCCCGCTCCTTCCGTACCGTAAACATTCAGAGCATTACCGGAGCTGCGAACTATATTGTTCGTAAATTCGATATTTTCAATTACGACGTTGTCATTATCTGCTCTTGTCGTAAAAACTATCGCCGTTCCGACCTGTCCCTTTGCCCAGTTATTGGTCATCAGATTATTTTCGACCTTTATATTCCGGCCGTTTTTTATCTCAAAAATATTTTTTACGACCCAATCTTGTCCCTTCCATTCGATCGGCTTATTTAGGTGATTGTCTTTGACAACGCAATTCGTCGGAATCAGCTTCAGTGGGGAACCCCCGCCGCCAAATAATATTCCGATCGCGGCCGCCTCGAGGTAATTATTGACGATCTCAACCGGCCCGTCGGTTGACCAAACCGCGATCGCCTGACTTTCATCACCTATTCTTTTTATATTCGAAATATAGCTGTTCAATACTTTTACGTTTCGTCCATTTGCCGCAATTCCGCGGCGTTGACCGTATTCCTGGCTGCCGTGAATAAAGACGCGATCGAATTCTATGTGGTGCGGAAGCATTTCGATCTTGGTTTCTTCGCTCGATCCGATCTGAATGATATTTCCCTGCCCCTCGATCGTCGGCATAAATTCAATTCCAATAAAACGATAATGGTGTGCGCCATTCACCGCCAGAATTACAGGTGAATTCTTCACGTTAGATCGAAGCTTTGGAAGAACAGATTGGTGTCGCTTTGGCTCGATCCGTTTACCGGCGCGCGGAAGCTGAGCGTCGCTCGCCGTGGATCGAATCGTAATAAATTGGTCGCCTGCTTTGTTGGGAAGCTGAAAAGCTCCGGTAAAAGTTGCGCCTGCTTCGAGAAGAATTGTATCTCCCGGCTTC
>JBGTEI010000009.1:0-2576 GCA_041747875.1 Pyrinomonadaceae bacterium
TGCCGACGGTGCCGATATAGCTAAATATGAAACTACCGCTCTGGCGTCAATGATAAAAGTGATCGGCGCAAACGCCGATACGAATAAAAACCTTCTTGAAAGCGGAAAAAGAATGGTGGTTTTTGTGTGGCTTGTACTGAATGACATTTCGCTTCCGGTCAAAACTCTTAAACACAAATTCATTTTCGAATCAACAAAGAGCGATGGTTCGCGAATTGAAAACATTTTGGATAACGTCATTCTAAAACCAAATGAAATGAAGCCTCCAAAAATAGGACCGCCCCTGTTAGGAATGAACTGGGTAGCGGCAAATGGAGCGTCAAATATCGCCGGCCATCGCAGAACCATTTTTGCGATCGGCGGAAAAGCGAAAATCTCACAAAGATTCGCAATCGATTTCGCAAAGTTAGGTGATGACGGAAAACTGGCGAAAGACAATTTCAAGGAAAACAAGAATTACTACGGATACGGTGAAACGGTGATTTCGGTTGCTGATGCCCGGGTTGTAGATGTTCAAGATGAGATCCCCGAAAATATCCCGCTTGAAAAACCCGTTGTTCCGATAACTTATAAAACCCTCGCGGGTAATTATGTAATTTTAGATATAGGAAACGGCTTTTTTGCCTTTTATGCTCATCTTCAACCTAAAAGCATAAAGGTAAGAAAAGGGGATATGGTAAAGAAAGGACAAACAATAGGTTTACTTGGAAATTCCGGAAACTCCGATCTGCCACATCTTCATTTTCATATTTCCGACGCAAATTCACCTTTGGCTTCCGAGGGAGTTCCATATTTATTCGACAATTTTGAGGTGCTCGGATATATAGAATCTCCCGATGCACTTGCTGAAGGAGCAAAATGGACGCGCTCAGATAACCACCCTTCAACCTTTTACAGATCCCAGCTCCCGCCAGACAATTCAGTGATCACTTTTCGATAGGCCTACGCCAGACCAACTTTTACATTCTTAACAATAACTTTGCATCGTCTTAACCACTTACCTATGCTTTTTCGGCATGATCATAGTGTTTTTTAATTCAGGGGAATAGATACACATTATGCGAAAACTTCTTTTTTTGATTCTTCTAAGCCTTTTGATATCGACAGATTTAGTCGCCGTGGATGATTTTGATAATCAAGGCTTTCAAAAAGTGTCGGCGCTTATGAAAAAGCTCGAAACCGAGGGTTTTAACGGCGCGGTCTTGGTGGCAAGAGATGGGAAAGTGAGCATCAATGCTTACGGTTTGGCAGATCGCGAGAACCAGATCAAAAACACGCCAAACACAGTATTTTCAACCGGTTCGGTTACAAAACCTTTTACCGCAGCAGCGATCCTCAAGCTCGAAATGCAGGGAAAACTATCTGTCACCGGCAAGATATCGATGTATTTCGAGAATCTGCCTGAAGATAAAAAAGATATAACGATCCACGAACTGCTGACGCATTCCGCGGGCTTCCCCGACAGCATCGGACGTGATTATGAGAAAATTGAAAAGGAAGAATTTCTAAAGCGCGCATTTTCTACGGTACTTCTTTCTAAGCCCGGAACGGAATATGAATACTCAAATGTTGGGTTTTCGATCCTCGCTGCAATTATCGAACAAGTCTCAGGAAAGTCGTATGAGAATTATCTTTATGACAATCTGTTTCTCCCGGCAGGTATGAAAAATACGGGTTACAGCATTCCAAAATGGACCGAAGAACAGCTTGCCGTCGGTTATTTAGGCGATGAACGATGGGGAAAAATGACTGAAAAATCCCGGAAAAATCCTGAATTGTATTGGAATCTGATGGGAAACGGCGGAATTCTGAGCACCGTTGAAGATCTATATAAATGGCATTTAGCACTCGAAGGCGAAAGAATTCTAAGCACTAAAGCAAAGGAGAGATCCTACAAACCATATATTGAAGAAGGCGAGGGCGGCGGCACATTCTATGGATATGGCTGGTCGGTAGTTCCAAGGTCAAATGGTTCAACCCTTATAACTCACAACGGCGGAAATGGAGTATTCATCTGTGATTTTTATCGTTTTCCAAAAGAGAAAACGGTCATCATCGTAATGACCAATAGTCTCAAACCCATCTTCCGAAATCTGGCAGACGAGATTTCAAAGATTCTCTTAGTGCCAAACTATCGGTCGGATTTTACTAGTGTTTCTACAAAGATCGGCGATCTGACGAAAACCGAAGAAGGAAAGTTGATCACATCTTTTCTGGATGCTGTAAAGAGTCAAAATGCGGAAGCGATCAGTGCGCTTGTCAGGGAAAGCTTTCATCAAAAACTGCAAAAAGCAGTTCCTATCGGGAATTTTGTACAAGGGCTTTCCAGGCTCGGCGGCGACTTAAAAGGACTAAATTTCGAGTCGGCGAGCAAACAAGGATCAAAACTGATCCTTAAGTTTACCGGCAATCCAATAAAGGTTTCGCTGACGGTCGAAGATGGAAAAATAGGAGGGATCGATGTTGATAACTAAACGCTTTTTAAATCCGGGAATATATAAATTCCTACTCCTCTTGATCGCAGTGACCGGAGCCGCTGCATCAATTTCAGCTCAATCAAAAGAAAACATGGTTGA
>JBGTEI010000010.1:0-16483 GCA_041747875.1 Pyrinomonadaceae bacterium
AATTTTTGATCGCGTTTCACGTTTTCCAATGTTGAATTCGAACGAAATTTGTCTCACAATCTACCGAGATGATTCCCGAAACACAAAACCTTGAGAGTTTTTTACGATCCGCTGTTTCGCTTGTTGACGAAAAACTCGACCAGATAGTACCCGCCGAAACCGTTGAACCGGCAGATCTTCATCGAGCGATCCGGCATAGTTTATTTGCGGGCGGAAAACGATTCCGTCCCGCATTTGTTTTTGCAGTCGGAAATACGTTTGGAGTTGAAACCAAAAAACTTCTGAGCCTCGCTGCAGCGATAGAAATGATCCATACATATTCGCTGATCCACGATGATCTTCCGTCGATGGATGATGATGATCTGAGGCGCGGACACGAGACCTGTCATGTAAAATTCGGCGAAGCGACTGCGATCCTCGCGGGCGATGCGCTTGAGACAATTGCGTTTCAGGTTCTGGCAGAAGATGAAGATCTAACGGCGGAGATCCGTGTCCGTTTGATATCTGAAGTGGCACGAGGGGCCGGGACGCCGACAGGAATGGTTGCCGGACAGCATGTCGATCTTGAATCAGAAGGAAAAGATATTTCGGTAGAAGAGCTCGAAAAAATTCATCGGGGAAAAACAGGTGCAATGATCCGGGTTTCAGCAAGAGCGGCGGCAATAATTGCCGAGGTGAGTGAAAAGGATCTCGAAGCGATCACGAAGTTTGCGTCGAATTTGGGATTGCTGTTTCAGATCACCGATGATCTTCTGGATGTTACGCAAACGACCGAAGTATTGGGTAAAACTGCCGGCAAGGATGTTCTTTCCGAGAAGGCAACATATCCATCATTTTATGGTCTCGACGGGACGCGAAAGCTGGCAGAAAAAGTACATCGCGAGACGATAGCCGGGCTCGAGGAGATCGAAAAGCCGACAGAGATCTTGCGAAGCATAGCCGACTATATTCTCGATCGCAGAAATTAACCTTTGATATAATTATTCGCGGAAGCGGAAAATCAAGTTGATTACCCCTTTTAATTCGTGTTGAGTTTTAAACACAGGCGATGAAATTATCCGAATTAAATTTCAGTAACTTATGGCGACCCGGAATCGTTATTTTGGCGGTCGCATTTTTATATGCGACGGTTCTTTCGAAACTGGTCGAGCATTGGTGGGTGGATGAGAACTATTCTCACGGCTTGCTTGTGCCTTTTATTATTGCTTACGTGCTTTGGGTGAATTTCGATTCGCTGAAAGAAGCCGTATCGAAACCGTCAGTCTTGATCGGCGGCGCATTTATATTTGCTTCGTTTGTAATGCTCTTAGGAGGAACACTCGGCGCGGAATTTTTTGTTCAGCGAATATCACTTGTTTTGATGCTTGCCGGGATCATTATCTATTTCTTTGGACTGAGGATAATCCAATTTCTTTCGATTCCGTTTATATTGCTCCTTCTCGCCATTCCAATACCGCAGATAATTTTTAACCGAATTGCATTTCCTCTTCAGATCTATGCATCGCAGATCGCGGTTTGGGGAATTCGCTTGTTTCCGGTTCCAACTGTCCGCAAGGGAAATGTGATCGAGATCCTTCCAAGAGGGGCGACGCAAACGATCGCACTTGAAGTAGTTGAAGCCTGCAGCGGGATCCGTTCGCTGATGACACTGATGACACTTGCGTTGATCCTGGCATATTTTACAAGAAGGCGCCCATCAGAAAGCACGGAAAGCGGACTTGGATTTCTAAACAACATTGATTTTTGGCGCGGTGTGATCCTGGTATTTTCGGCGATCCCGATCGCGATAATTACGAATGCCGGACGGGTAACTGCAACAGGCGTTTTGACATATTATTACGGCACAAAAGCGACGGAAGGGTTTGCGCACGATGCAGCCGGTTGGATCGTGTATTTGGTCGCACTTGCGATGCTGATCTCGCTCAATTTTTTATTGATCAAGGCATTTGGCCGCTTTGAAAAGAACGCAAAATAACAAGATGAGAGCAACAGGTTACAAATTTTGGATCTTGATCGGCGTTTTGATCGGCGGGGGACTTTTCGTCAACTGGTTTGAAACACGCGGTGAAGCAAAGGTAGAACGCAAAGCGCTTGCCGGAATTCCGTCGACGATCGGCGATTGGACCAAACACGGGAGCGACATCCGATTCTCTGAGCAGACTGAAAGTGTACTTAAAACTACCGATTACATGATGCGTGACTACTTAAAAAACGGACGCCGGATGAATTTGTATATCGGTTACTACGAATCGCAAAAATCCGGCGCTACTTATCATAGTCCGCAGAATTGTCTTCCCGGCTCCGGATGGGAAATGAAACGTCCCGAACTGGTAGAGGTCAAAACCTCTGACGGAAAAAGTTTCTTTGCGAATAAATACATTATAGAAAACGGCGAATTTAAGGAAGTAATGATCTATTGGTATCAGGGCCGGGGTCGTGCGGTTGCGAGTGAATATTACGATAAGCTTTACACTGTATTCGACAGCGTAACAAGAAAGCGTTCTGACGGTTCGATGGTCCGACTTATGACGTCCATTGGCGGATCCGAAAAAGATGCGACTGCGGCGGCGGTCGATTTTGCCTCCCAAACTGCGGATAAATTGTCCGATTTTGTTCCCCAATAATAAATTTGTAATAGATCTCAATTGCGCTATAATCAATTTTCACCCCCAACGGATTTCACAAGAACTCGCGTATTCGAGCAGAAAACGGAGTCATTTTTTGCGTATGTTGCTCATTTGTTTAACTTTGATTAATTTTTCTGAAATATTTCCACGATTATGAGTTTGTTTTAGTGTCGAAGAAATTCGACGAGTTTTAATCGCTGTAAATACAGATCTTACAGTTTTGGTAAATTGAAAATTAATTCGCGAAATATATTCCCTGTAGATGAGGTTGCCCCCTTTTTTACAAAGGAATTTCGCAAGATTCGCAAAGGTTCGATGGTTATTGCCCCGACTATCAAAACTCAAGGCGAAAATTAAACTAAGGACGATCGTCCCTATTTTTTACGTTATGATTATAAATGAGTGCCAAGTTTTTCGTGCCCGGTTTATCCAGGTAGCCCTTATACTAGGATTGTTGATCCTATCCACATCGTGCGGTCAATCGCTCGAAAGCCACCTTACTCAAGGCGAAGAATTCCTTCAAAAACGCAGATTCCAGGAAGCCGAAATGCAGTTTCGCGCGGCAGCTGATATTGACGAAACGTCAGCCAAAGCTCATTGGGGTTTGGCACGTGCGCATGAGGCGCAGGGCGATTTTCTTGAGACGGTTCAGGAACTCAAACGGGTAAGTGAACTAGCTCCGGATAATCTCGATGCAAAATCGAAGCTCGGAAACTATTATTTGCTTTTTACGCCGCCGCAAATTCAGGAAGCTGAGAAAATTCTTAAGGATATCCTTAAGCGCAACGGCAAATTTATAGAAGGCCACATTCTTAAAGCGAGTATCTTATCCGCTCAAAAGAAGCCGGAAAACGAAATTGTCGCGGCATTGGATCACGCAATCTCGCTCGATAAAAAACGCACCGAATCATATTTAGCGCTTGCCCGCTTTTATATGAAGATCGCCAAGAACGATGAAGCCGAAGCAGCGATAAAAACGGCGATCGCGGCAAATGAAAAGCGTGCATTAGGTTATTTGGAGTACGGAAGGTTTTTGACCTATTCGAATCGTCATGATGAAGCGGAAGCGCCGTTTTTGAAAGCGATCGGGGTCGAACCAAAAAATATCGAAGCGCGTGAAGCGATCGCTACTTATTATTTAGGCAGAAGACAGATCGAAAAAGCCGAGCTCGCGTATAAGGAACTCATCAAGATCCAGGATAATAGTGCTGAAAGCAAAATGGATCTTGCAAATTTCTATACCCTTGTTAATCGCGACGACGATGCGATCAAAGTTTATCAGGGGATCCTCAGCGAGCAGACCGACTATGCGCGCGCCCGCTACAAGCTGGCAGAGACATTTCTGCAGCGCGATGAATTCGACAAAGTTAACGCTGAGATCGAGATTCTTCTATCCGTAAATGATACCGACGCTGAAGCGCTTATGCTTCGCGCACGTCTCAAACTCCAGGAAAACAAAACAGAAGAAGCAGTTGCAGATCTTGAAGAAGTACTCAAGAAGCAGCCGAGTTTGCAAAATGCATTGTTTTATATGACGCAGGCAAGACTCGCACTTGGTCAGGTAGATCAGGCGCGTGCTTTTATCGGCGACCTTGAAAGATTTCATCCAAAATACCGCAGAACGAGTTTGTTAAAGATACAGGCTGCATTTTTGGCCGACGAGCCGCAGATCGCACTCCAGGAATCGAATAAACTTATCAATTTGGTGTCGCGTTCGTTTGCGACCGACGCAAATAATGCACAGGAACTCGAAGAGCTTCGAGTTCGCGGCATCACTTCAAGAGGTTTTGCGAATCTTCGTTTAGGAAATATAGAAGAAGCTGAGAAAGATCTTGCCGAAGTTGCGCGGCTTTCACCAAATTCGGCCGGCGCGAAGATAAATTTGGCGCAGATCTATGTAGCAAAAAATGACGGTGCGCGCGCTCTTGAACTTTACGAAGATGCTTTGAGGATCGAACCAAAAAACTTTGATGCTCTGAGCGGCACGGTTTCGATGCTGACGCGGCAGAAAGATTTTGCCGGGGCGGCATCGCGGGTTGATACCGCAATAAAAGCGGCGGGTCAAAATAAAGAGATCCTGCCGGCACTGTACTACGTTAAGTCAGATATTTTTACAGCGCTGGGAAATCTAAACGCTGCCGAGGCAGAACTAAAAAAAGCGATCGAGATCGATCCCGAGTATCTTCCCGCTTATTCGGCATATGCCTCGCTGCTTTTTGCAAAAAATCAATCAGGTGCGGCGCTTGAGCAATATAAAAAGATCGTTGAGAAAAAACCATCGGCATCGATATATACCCTGATGGGAATGATCGAAGATGCAAACGGTAAATTTGATTCGGCAGAATCACATTATCGAAAGGCTCTCGAATTATCGCCCGGAACGGCGATCGCAGCAAACAATCTTGCCTGGTTAATTGCCGATCAAAACCGGGGAAATCTCGATGAGGCAATGAGACTTGCGCAGGAAACTGCAGATAAGAATCAAAGCGTAGCGGGATTTTACGACACGCTCGGATGGGTTAATTACAAAAAAGGATTTCATCCAAGGGCGATAGAAAGTTTCAAAAAAGCCGTTGCATTAGACGAAGCCGACGCCATGAAAACTGGAAAACCGGTCAATGCCGGATACCGTTTGCGTCTGGGAATGGCGCTTGCGGCAAGTGGCGATAAAGATTCAGGCAAAAGGGAAGTTGCGACGGCTTTAAAGTCTGGTGCAGACACTCTCAACAACAAAGAAATTAAGGATGCAAAGAACGTATTACAGGGTAGCTAAGGATAACCATTGGGAGAAAAGACTATGATATTTTTGTTTGAAAACAGTAATTTGCTTTTTGGCTTTGTGCCCGAATCGATGGTGATCCTGTTTTTCGGCGTGTCGCTGATCTTGGCTGCGATCGTGATGCGCTGGTTTCTGACGAGGGTCGAAAACAATGCGTTTAAGGTTCAGGAGCCGGTCAGAAATTTGGCAGCTGCGAATAATGTCAGATATGACGATCTGGCAGATGCAAGGCTTGGAATAAGCAAGAAATAGTTTTGGTTAGCGGAAGGAAGGAGACAGGAAGATGAGTGTAGATTTCAGACAAAGATCAGCCGGCGAATTTATACAGATGCTGAAGCGGCAAAAATGGTTGATCCTGCTGCCGATCATTACGATGACCGGTGCAATTGGCTATGTCGTATATAAATTACCAAGCGTTTACGAATCTAAAACGGTTTTGACTGTAAAAGCGCCGACGATCTCCGACGTTGTTGTTAGACCGCTCTCAGATTCAGACATTTCGCAGCGGATCGAAAATATTAATTCACGCGTTTTAAGTAGGACATCACTTGAGCCGATGATCGCCAAATACGATCTTTTCAAGATCGAAAGAAATGCCGGGATGCCTTTAGAACTGATAGTCGATCGAATGCGGAGAAATATAGTAGTTGAACCGAAAAGGACTGATATGGATAAGATCGCATCCTTTGAAATTAGCTATCGGGATCGAACACCGGAATCCGTTCGCGCCGTTGTTTCAGAGATCGCCAGCAAATATGTAAGTGCCCAGGTTTCAGAATCGGCGGAACGCGCAACCGACACCAAAGAATTTATTGATGAACAGCTCGCCGAGAAAAAGAAAACTTTAGATGATCTCTCAAATCAGCGGCTCGAGATAATGATGCAGAATCAAGACGCCCTGCCTGAAGCGGCGCAGGGATTGGTAGCGCAGTTAAATGGACTCCGGCAGAACGAAGCAAATATCGGGCGTGATATTCAAAGTTTTAATTCAGACAAAGGACGTATAAGTGACAGCATCGGGTCGCTAAACAGCAAGATCAGATTGGTTGAAGATCTTGGTCGGAAAGATATCGAAGATGCGCTAAGTAAAGGTACGGATGTAAAACAGAGTCCGGCGTACGCTTCGCTGCTTCAAAAACGGGCGGAACTCGAAGCAAAATTGAAAAGCCTAAAGGCTGAATATCGCGACAAGATGCCGATCGTCGTTGATACAAAAGAACAGATCCGAACCGTCAATAATGCGTTGAAAGAACTCGAAGACAGTGCAAAAAGTTCTGTCCAAAACGCAAAAGAATCGAGCGACCGGAAGGCCGAGATCCAAAAAAGAGGTTTTGAGATAGAGAAACAGAAACTTCAGGGCGAGATCTCAAATATCGAAACGCAGATCGCGCTTAAGCAGCAGCAGCTTCAGCAGAATTCTTCTCAGATCGCGATGGTCGAAGCAAAGCTTAATGCTGTTCCAAACGTCAAGGTATTACTTGAATCAGTCGAGGCGCAGTATCAATCGGCAAAAAGTAATTACGATGATCTCGATAAAAAACGGAATGACGCATCGCTTCAGGTAAACCGCGAAAGCAACGCGCAGGGCGAAACTATCAGCGTCATCGATCCGGCAAATTTACCAAAATCACCGGTTGCTCCGAAGCGCGAGCTATTAACCGCATTTGGCGGCGCACTTGGATTGGCAATCGGACTATTTTTGGCGGCGCTTTTTGAAGTTCCGCGATTATTTAAGATCCAAAATATCGAAGATGCAAAGCACTACACGGGGTTACCGCTCCTTGCAGCGGTTCCGCCGCTACTGACGCACAATGAGATCTCCTGGAATAAGCGTTCGCATTGGCTGAAAGTGTTAGCCGGACTAACCGCAGCGATCGGGCTGATCCCAATAATTATTATGGTCGTCCAGGCGACGAGAGTATTTGAAGGCGTAGTTTCTTAAGCAGCAGGCTAAAGTAGATTTTTTTCAAACCGGGTAATTTTACCCCCAAAAGATAAGAGGCAAAAAGATGTATAAAGAATTTTTCGGATTAGAAGACACACCGTTTACATTGACACCGGATCCGCGGTTCATCGTATTCACACCCAGTTACAACGAAGTTTTAGCGAGTCTCTATTACGGACTTGAAAACGCAAAAGGCCTGATCGTTTTGACCGGCGAGGTTGGAACGGGTAAGACTACGGCGCTGCGCTGGATTCTGCGAAGACTCGATTCAAGCGTTTTGGCGGCATACGTTTTTAATCCGCGGCTGTCGATCGATGAATTCTATCATCACGTCACCCAAATGCTTGGCATCAAGGATTGGACCAATAAGGCCGAGCTTCTTACGCAAATGGGTAAGGTCTTGGAAGATCGACATCGTCGCGGGCTGCGAACCGTATTGATCATCGACGAAGCCCACGAGCTTTCAGATTTCGTACTCGAAGAAATTCGTCTTCTGATGAACTTTGAATCGGATAATGCTAAGCACCTGCAGATCGTTTTAACCGGACAAGCGGAATTGCGCGACAAACTGAATCAGCCGAATCTGCGTCAGCTAAAACAACGTGTAGCACTTCGCTGCAAGATGCATCAGCTGCCAAACGTTGAAGAAGTGGAAAGATATATCACCGAAAGACTTCTTATCGCCGGATCCGAACAGCCGAGTATCTTTACGCCGGGCGCGATAGATTATGTCTACCAATGTTCGGAGGGAATTCCGCGCCAGATAAACAATTTATGCGACAATGCAATGCTATCCGCATATGCCGCAGGTGAACAGATCGTCGGAAGAAAGATCATTGAGGAAGTGGCAGATAATTTGGACCTCCTGCCGGCTCAGCAAGAACTTATTGCCAAAGACGAGCGCATTGAAGAAATAAGCTCGGCAAGAGTATTGACTCCAGAAGCCCGCGAGGAGCTTTGGAACAATCAATCGCGCGTTGAACCTGCAAAGGCGAAGAGCGCATTTCGTTCTGAAAAACCCAGATCAAATGGCAATCAAAACGGCAATTCGAAGGCGCCGATCCCGTTTGACGATCTTGACGACGAAATAAATCTGGAGATCGAAGAAGTAGGCGGACTTTACTAGCAAATTTTGGATAACAAAAGAAAGACTGAGTTTTGAGACTTGGAGCCTAAAAGATGAGCATTCTAAAAGCATTAGAAAAAAGAAGTACTGAACAGCCAATTGAAAATGATGAAGGCCGTGAGCCGAGGCGCAAGGAAAGATCGACGGTAGTTCCGTTTGATAAAGCCGAGCGGAGCGAAGCTTTACCCGATCTTTTCAGTTCAGAAGAATTTAAGATCGGAATTCCAGGTTCGGCGTTTATTGAGCAGTCGGATTCTCTAATTGGGACGGCACTCCCTGTATTAGAAACAAACGATCCTGCTGGGGCAACTTTAACCGCCGTGGGTTTAACACGCCCTGCTGAAAAACGACTTCCCGAGTTTGCTCGGTGGGACGTTGAGGCAGAGCGTGTTGAACCAAGACTAGTCGCTATCACACAACCTAATTCTACATACTGTGAAGAATATAGAAGTCTTCGAACGCACGTTCTTCACAAGAGTCAGCGACAAAAACTGCAATCGATAGTCGTCGCGAGTGTAAATCCTTCCGAGGGAAAAAGTGTGACCGCACTCAATTTGTCGTGGATGCTTGCCCAAACCGACGGCGTGAAAGCTCTGATCATAGACAGCGATCTTCGGATGCCGAGTTTGACCGATTATCTCGGAATCGAGACCGATAAAGGACTTTCTGACATTCTTTCAGGAAAAGCAACTTTAGCGGATTCGATCGTACGGCTTGAACCCTCCGGTTTGCATCTTCTGCCCGGCGGCGAAGCGAGGCACGATGTTGCCGAACTGATCTCAGGACCGAGATTTAAGGAAATTTTAAGAGAAGCACGGGATATGTTTGATTACGTTATAATTGACGCCCCGCCGCTTGGGATATTTACAGATGCGACCGTATTGATCAATCACGCAGACGGAGCGATCCTCGTCGTTCGTTCAGGAAGAACAAAATACGCGGCGGTCGACCGCGTACTGGAATCGCTGCCGCGCGACCGGATGATGGGCGTTGTACTTAATCAAAGCGACGAAGTTTTAAGCGAAAGCAGTTACGAATACGGATATTACAAGAAAGGTTTGAACGAATAGTTTGAAGGAATAGGATTTTTGGCAAGGAGAAAATGAGCAACAAACGACTTAGCCTACGAGTGATCTGGTTGATTCTTGCGGACATCGCAATTATTTATGCCGGTATTGTATTGGCTTTGTACGTTAGATTGGGTTTTCACGGTGCGGAATATCAGCTCAGCGAACAAAACGGCTGGATCAAAATATCGGTTGCGACCCTTGTTTGTCTTTTGGTGCTCTATTTATACGATCTTTACGATTACACGGTCATCGCAAACCGTCGCGAACTTCTCCTGAGGCTTGTTCAGTCGCTTGGGATCGCTTGGGCGCTTCTAGCGCTTCTGTTCTATTTTGTTCCGCAGATGCTGATCGGTCGCGGTGTTTCTATAATTTCGGTTGCGATCGTTTTGGCATTGCTGCTTGTCTGGCGCGTCCTGATACATACGCTGACGGGTCATCCTGATATCGGAGAGAAAATTCTGATCGTCGGAACGGGTGCGGCGGCATTAGAACTTGCGAGAGCGACAGTGGAGCGAAGAGACGCGGGTTTTCGGATCGTCGGGTTCGTCTCGGAAAATGGGATAAAGCCCGGCACGAAACTCGAGAACATCGATGTTGTGGGTACGACCGATGATCTGAAAAAAACCATAAGTGATGCGAACGCTGATCGGGTTGTCATCGCTTTGCGCGAACGCCGCGGAACATTTCCGACCGAATCGTTATTGCAGATGAGTCTAGCGGGAAATGTAAACATTGAAGAATGTGCATCGTTTTTTGAAAGAGTCACGGGAAAAGTGCACGCGGATATGCTGCGGCCGTCATGGCTGATCTTTGAAGGCCGGGGAAGGGAAACCAAGCTCAAGACCGTTTCAAGAGAGGCGATTCACCGTGTATTGGGGCTGATCGGCTTTGTCTTATCCCTGCCGATAGCGATCGTCGCGGCGATCCTTGTGAAGATTGATTCGAAGGGACCCGTTCTATATAAACAAGAAAGAGTCGGGAAAAACGGCAAAACGTTTGAAGTTTTGAAATTCCGCTCAATGAAAGTTGATGCGGAAAAAGACGGCGAACCGATATGGGCAGCGGACAATGATGAACGCGTTACGCGGGTTGGACGAATAATCCGCGTTATCCGCGTCGATGAGATCCCGCAATTTTGGAATATCATTAAAGGCGAAATGAATTTTGTGGGGCCGAGACCTGAGCGTCCGCATTTTGTTTCAAAGCTTGCAGAAGAGATCCCGTACTACGATCACAGGCATTTAGTAGCGCCGGGATTAACGGGCTGGGCGCAGATCAAATACCCTTATGGAGCCTCGGTCGATGATGCAAAGCAGAAACTGCAATATGATCTGTATTACATAAAAAATCAGACACTGGCGCTGGATTTTGTGATCGCATTTGAAACAGTAAAAACGGTATTATTTGGTCGCGGCAGGTGACCTTTTAATGAGATTTGGATAAGAGAGGCGAATGGGTGTTTTATTTAGAACGGATCGATGTTGATCCGACCGGAGAAGAAAGATGAAAGTAGTAAAAATATATTCAAGTTTGATCTTGGTTTTGATCCTCGGATTGTTTTTGACATCGACTGCATTTGGGCAGAATGAAACCGGCAGTAAAGAACCGGAAAAGATCGCTAAAGTCGAAAAACAGATCGATCCTAAAGACGTCAAGAACGATGCCGTCGTAAAGCCTGATAACGCCGTAGAGCCGCAGGATGACAACGATGAAACAGAAGCGGTTGTAAACCAATATCGAAATTATCTTTCGGAATACCGAATGGGTCCAAACGACATAATCTCGATCGAAGTTTTTGGACAATGCCCCGATTATTGCCGAACGGATATCACAGTAAACCCGACCGCCAGGATCTCGTATCCATTGATCCGCGAAGGTGTTTTTGTCGGCGGGAGAACCGTAACGGAAGTTGCCGACGATGTAACCAAAAAACTTGACGAATATATTATTGATCCGAAGGTTACCGTAACGCTTGTCAGAGCAGGTTCGGCGAGATATGCAGTGATGGGCAAAGTAGCGACACCGGGCGAAAGGATAATGGACAGATCGGTCACCCTTTATGAGGCGATCATGGGTGCCGGCGGAGTCGTAAAGGGTGCAGAAAAGAAGGAAGTAATTCTGGCGCGGATAAACCTGCAGGGCTTTTTGGAACGTAAGATCGTGAACCTAGAAGATATCGAACGAGGAAAGATACCCACACCTCTTCTTCAACCCGGCGATCAGGTGATCGTACCCGGTAAAGGATTTACATGGCAGAAGTTCCTCAATGTCGTTACCCAAATTAGCGGATTTCGCGGTTTGATCGGAAGTCCGCTCTAAGCTGCTCCGCTGTGATTTGGTTTAAGTTACTTGTAAATAGGGTTTAATGAAGAGAATTGTTCCAAAAATACTATTGTTTACAGCGGTCCTCATGTGTACCCAGTTTGTCAACGCGGATTGGCACAAACGTTCTGTAAACACGTTAGCGTGGCTCCATTCGGTTCATTTTACCGATGCGAAAACGGGTTGGATCGGGGGAAGCAAAGGAACGCTTCTCGGAACGACCGACGGCGGAAAAACATGGACCAAAAAGGTTGGTGTAACACAAGATACGATCCGTCAGGTGATCTTCACCGACAAAAATAACGGCTGGCTGCTATGCGAACGCGATATTTACAACCTTGGAAATTCCGGCGCTTCATACCTTTTAAAAACTGAGAATGGCGGAAATACCTGGTCCCGGACTGATTTCAAAACTGCCCGCCGTCAAAGAGTGACAAAGCTTTTCTTTTCAAAAAGCGGATTTGGGCTGGCGGTTGGAGAAACCGGTGCGTTGTTTGGTTTAGAAGACGACAACCGGAATTGGAAACAATTACCGCTGCCGAGTAGTTACTTATTGTCCGGAGGCGCATTCGTTGACGATCTGAAAGGGACAATAGTCGGCGGAGGCGGTACCATTCTATTTACTGATGACGCCGGAACAACATGGAATAAAGCTTTAGTTGCAGGAAATGCGCCTTCAAGGTTTAACTCTGTGTTCTTTAACGATGAGAGAACCGGCTGGGCTGTGGGTTCGGGCGGGGTGATCGCCCAAACGGTCAATGGCGGTCGTCTTTGGCGGCAGCAGAAGTCCAGCACGACAGAAAAGCTTAACGACGTTTTCTTCCTAAACTCTGCCGAAGGATGGGCGATCGGAGATAGCGGTGTCATGCTTCATACAACTACCGCTGGAAACGTTTGGCGAAATGTTGATCTCAAATCCGATCATCGGCTCGAATCAATATTCTTTAGAGGAGATCACGGCTGGGTAGTTGGATTTGGCGGAACGATCCTTGAATACGAGAAAGTAGACAGCGGGAAAACACCGCGGCCGAGATTTGCGGATAAGCGTTAGAAAAGCGCGCCTTTACTTGACACATAGCGCTTATTTTTCGTAGCATTGCAATTCGCTGTTTGTTTCAAGCAGCGTGTTTTTTTGACAAAATATTGAAAATATTGGGCATATATGTCAATTGGTAGACAGCCTCCCTTACAAGGAGGAAGTTGTAGGTTCGAGTCCTTCTATGCCCACCAAGTAAATTTCAAATATCAGATTTCAAATTTCAAATGTAGGTCTGCTGATCTGTCATTTATTAAAGGTCGTGCGCTTTTGCAAAATATAGACATCATTTGTTTATGTCGCTTTTGAGATATTAAATCTGAAATTTGAAATTGTTTCATGCGGAGTCGTAGTTCAGTTGGTTAGAACGCCAGCCTGTCACGTTGGAGGTCGCGGGTTCGAGTCCCGTCGGCTCCGCCATTCGAAATGAAAAAAAAGCTATCGAGATAATTCTCGGTAGCTTTTTTTATTTTAAAATAAATCCAATAATTTTGAATCCACATTTCCGTTCTCACCGAATAAAGGGAAATAAGGGTATTTATCAGCAAGTTTGCGAACGTCATTCTCCTGTCTTCGATAATTTGAACCGGTATTTAATGCCGGCTAACTGATAGATCCCTTATTTTTATTACTTTGAAGAAAACAGTGAGGAAAATATTATGAAATTACTATTAACACTAACTTTGAGCTTCCTGCTCTTGTTTATGGTGGGTTGCCCGGCAGAACCGGCAAGCAATACTGCAGATACGAATTCGGGTTCGACCAATATGGGAAATGCCGAAAATACTGAAATGGCTGATAACGGCAACATGGGTGAAAACTCAGACAAACCGATGGATTCCATGGATAAAGAAAATCCAATGGTTGGCGGCGCACCGATGTTGAAGGATAAAGATATCGTCGATAACGCGGCAAATTCAAAAGACCACACTACTTTGGTTGCAGCTGTAAAAGCGGCCGGATTAGTTGATACGTTAAAAAGTGACGGACCGTTTACGGTTTTTGCACCGACCAACGCAGGTTTTGAAAAACTGCCAAAAGGAACGGTTGATACACTTCTGAAGCCGGAAAACAAAGATAAGCTCAAAGGAATTTTGACCTATCACGTGGTAGCAGGGAAATTGGACGCGGCTGCCGTGGCGGACGCGATCAAGAAGGGTAACGGAAAAGCTACGCTCAAAACCGTTGCCGGCGGAGAAATTACTATTTCGATGGACGGCGACAAAGTTGTAATAACCGACGCAAAAGGCGGAAAAGCAACGGTAACGATCGCTGACGTATATCAATCAAACGGAGTGATCCATGTCGTTGATTCGGTACTGTTACCGGAATAATTTTCCGGTTAAGATATAAACAGCAAAAAAGCCGCGAACATCTGATGTCCGCGGCTTTTTTAATGAATTTCTAATTCTAACCTTTTCTAAGTTCGGTCAATACCTGTTTCGCAACTGCTTTTAGCGTATCAAAAACGCCGTCCCCTTCTACCGCGACTGCTTCAAATACCGGTTCTTCTTTTCTTTGAAGTTCCGCTTTTAGCTCATCGATCGGAATTACATTTGGAAGATCGCGCTTGTTTAGCTGAAGGACATACGGAATATTCATCAGATCAAAACCCTGTGCCTGAAGGTTTTCCTCAAGGTTATAGAGCGATTCTATATTCGCGTCCATCCTTTCTTCCTGGCTGTCGGCGACAAAAACTACACCGTCAACGCCTTTTAGGATCAACTTCCGCGACGCATCATAGTAAACCTGTCCGGGCACTGTATAAAGATGAAATCTTGTCTTAAATCCGCGCACAGTTCCGAGTTCAAGCGGCATAAAATCAAAAAACAATGTCCGATCCGTTTCTGTTGCAAGACTTATCAATTTACCTTTCGCTTCTTTTGCGGTTGAATCGTAAATGTGTTGCAGATTGGTGGTTTTCCCGCAGAGGCCCGGTCCGTAATAAACAATCTTGCAATTAATTTCACGAGATGCGTAGTTAATAAATGTCATAGTAATTTCAAGCGTGTGCCTCTTTAGCTAAAGAGGCTGTCGATATCGTCGTCGGTAACTTCCGCGAAAAAAGAAGTTTCACTCAGCGATTGATTCGCTGAATCACGCGCCACATCTTCTAAAATTTTTGCCACTGCGAAACTCGCCTTCTTTGTCCGGATCTTAACCAATCCAAGTGTCGAGCGCTCATCAAATACTACCGCCAACAGTGATCTTCCGATCACCGCAATAAAAATACTTTCACGTTCTCCCTCGTGTACGACTCCGGGGAATTCATCCTCGCCGATCAATTTTGCCATGCTGCTCGTAGCAGCAACATTTCCGGCCGCAAGCGACGAAAAGCTCGTCGTATCCATATCGCCTATATCACCATGATACGCGATCGGTTGTCCATCTCGATCAACAAGGAAAACCACCCGCGCAGCTGCTTCGACACAAAGCCGCGCAAGCAAAGTTTTTATCCGATGAAAATTGTTCTCGTTGATGATAACGGGCATTTGTGACATTTATTTCCGTCTCTCTTGCTAAAAATTGTTTGGTAATAAATTGAGGACTAACTGCAATACTCTTGGTTTAAGAATTCGGGCTGTTTTAGCGGCTCCTGCTGGAAGGTGATCAATTAACCGCGCACATCCAATTTAGCATAAACGTAGTTTTATCTTCAAGTTGTTTATGCCAACAAGTTTTTACCGAAGTTTTTGATAACTCCCCATTTAGATCCGTGACGCGTGCGGATCGTCCCTTCAAATATAGAGCAAATGGAGAATTGATAACTCAAATCGAATAATGATAAAATCTTCCTGCAAACTCGGATTGCAAAAATAATTACTTTTCATCCCTTTCCTCATCAAAATACCGGATTCCTAAAAGGTGCCGGACAAATGAAAAATCATCTCTTTTCACAAAATTCGCTTGGGCTGAATATCGTTGCTATTGGTGGCGGTAATGGACTGTCTACGCTTTTATCCGGATTTAAAGAATTTGTCGACGCCGACGGCATAAGGCCGACGTGGATACGAAATCTATCCGCAGTCGTCGCGGTTTCAGACGATGGCGGAAGTTCAGGCAGATTACGCGATGAACTGAAGATCCCGCCGCCCGGCGATATCCGAAATTGCATGGTCGCGCTATCGGAAGATTCGCACCTTCTTTCCAGACTTTTTCAGCATCGTTTCAAAGGAAACGGTGAATTGGGCGGCCACAGTTTTGGTAATCTTTTCCTTGCGGCACTTTCCGAGATCACCGGAGACTTTAATGAAGCAGTGAAGATCTCTTCGGAGATCCTCGCGAGCAAAGGCCAGATCTTTCCTGCAGCGATAGAAGACGTGACATTGGTCGCCGAGCTTGAAACGGGCGAGATCATTCGCGGTGAAACAAATGTAGCGAAGGTTGGAAAATCGATATCGAATATTAGACTCGAACCCGAGACATGTCATCCTTTGCCGGAAACCCTTTTGGCGATCCATGAAGCAAATATTATTACGATCGGTCCCGGATCGCTCTTTACAAGTTTACTGCCGCCGATCCTTGTCAAAGGCGTAGCCGAGGCGATCGCCGCGTCTTCCGCAATAAAAGTTTTTATT
>JBGTEI010000011.1:0-3022 GCA_041747875.1 Pyrinomonadaceae bacterium
CCCTTGCTCGCCAAAACACCGATTACCGCAATATGTCCGCCGACTCTTGCCGAATTCAAAGACTTCTGGAGCGTCCCGGCGCCGCCAACTTCAACTACATGATCGACCCCGCGTTTTGCTGTAAATACAGAAACCGCTTCGTCCCAGTCCGGATTTTCTTTATAGTTGATAACATGATTTGCACCGAGAATATCCGCCTTCCCGAGTTTCTCATCGCTCGATGACGTAATAATGATCTCGGCGTCCATATGCTTTGCAAATTGAAGTGCAAAGATCGAAACTCCGCCGGTACCTAATAGTAAAACCGTTTCACCTTCTCTTAGCGCGCCGGAAACCTGTAGCGCATGCCATGCCGTAACCGCAGCGCAGGGCAGCGTCGCGGCTTCTTCATAAGACAGGTGATCGGGAATTTCCACCACGCACTCTTCATCAAACGCTCCAAACGCCCGCAAACAGCCGTCAAGGTCTCCGCCGAGCGCAGTTTTTCCCTTCTTAAACGAAATTCCGCCGTTTATCCAACCTTGCATAAAGATCGGCATCACCCGATCACCGACCTTCCATTTAGTGACATCATCGCCGACCGAAACTACTTCTCCCGCCCCGTCTGAAAACGGAACGAGCGGCATCTGAAGCTTCGGGTTGTACAAACCCTTAACCATCATCAGATCACGGTAGTTGACCGAAACTGCGTGAAATTTGACCAATACTTCCGTGCTGTTCGGTTTTGGTATTTCGCGATCAACTAAAGAGAGTTTTTCAACTCCAAATTCTTGTATTTCATAGGCTTTCATAATATTTTCTTATTCTTTTTTCTTGATCAAATTATCTATACTCCACTCGCCGCCGCCGGCAACAAATAAATACAGAAATACAAAACAATAAAGCACCGCCAGTTCGCCTTTGTTGACGATCGGCAATAATGCATTCAAACCGTGCGCCATAAAATATGCGACGGCCATCAGACCACTCAAGATAAATGCTGTTGGCCGTGTTAATAACCCGATGAGGATCAAAACACCGCCAAAAAATTCGAGAATTCCCGCAACCAACATCAGACCCGATAGTTCACCGGGTTTTCCCGAAGGGGGAAATCCGAATAGCTTTTGAGACCCGTGCCACAACATCAGGAAACCGGTCATAAAACGCAACACACTCAGGACTTTCGGCTGCCAATTTATCCAAAATTCGCTCATTTGTTTTCCCTTTTACTTTTTTATCCGTCACGCTATTTACGCAAAACCATAAAAATCGACAGGAATCATATTTACAGTTCTCGCACAAAAAGCGATACCGGTCTATTTTTTCCGCGGACTCTTTAAAATTAGGCGGATCACGACGCCGTCGCGAATAAGATCGTCCGCTTTTCCTGCATAAACGATGCCAAAATCCTTGCGGTTGATCGAAAATTCTGCATCTACATTTACGCTCTCTTCAGCTACGACGATCTTCGCCGGAAATGTCACGGATTTCTTCACGCCGCGCATCTCAAGATTACCGGTTACCGTGTATGCATTTTCACCGCCTGCTTTATCCGCAACTATTTTTGTAGATTCAAAGCTTGATTTCGGGTGTTTTTCGACTTCAAAAAAATCACCTGTTTTCAGATGTTCGGTCAAACCGTCAGCATCTGAAAATACTGATTTCATATCGATCTCTACCTTTACACCGCTGTTTTCTACCTTTCCGTCTACAAGATTTACTTCGCCCGAAAACACTTTGAAACCGCCATCGTGTTTCCCGGTTACCTTCGAGCCCGTAAATTCAACTTTTGAATTCTCCTGCGATACCGGCAGTTTGTCGCTTTTTGCCGTATCAGCCTTGTCATTAGACGCCGAATTATCCGATGACGCGCTTTCAGGCGACGCGTTCTCACTATTTGTATTTGCCACAGACGCACTCGTTTCTGCCTGCGGCTTGTTAGCCGAAGGATCCTCACAAGCGGCTAAAAAAAGAGCCAGCAATAAAACTAAGATTGATAAACTTTTCATATTCTTCTCCTCAAATTTGTTAGTAAGTATTACTGCGCCGTGTAACCGCCGTCAGCGCTAACCGAACTTCCGGTAATAAAACTCGCTTTATCCGAACACAGCCAAACACAAGTTTCTGCAATTTCTTCCGGTCGTCCGGCACGGCCAATCGGATGAAGCGAGTCAAGATGTTTGGCTGCCTTTTCGTCACCAACTACAAGGCGTTCGATCATCGGTGTTTCAACTGCTCCCGGCAAAAGCGCATTGACACGAATATTTTGCTTTGCAAATTCAAGCGCGACCGATTTGGTCAGACCGATCACCGCATGCTTACTCGCGGAATAAAGCGGACCGTACATCGCTCCGACCAAACCAAAAACCGAAGCAACATTGACTATCGCACCTCCGCCTGTTTCAAGCATCGCGGGAATTTCCGCCTGCATCGACATCCAAACGCCCTTTACGTTTGTATCCATTATCAATTGATATACCCTTTCGCTTTGACCCGTCAGCGGTTTAAAATATTGCTCGACACCTGCATTGTTAATCGCATAATCAAGCCGTCCAAAAATTTCTACGGTTTTTTCAACCATATTTTTTACGTCGTCTAATTTCTGAATATCGGTTTGGACGAAAGCCGCTTTGCCGCCGTCAGAAATTATCCGTTCAACGATCGCATTGCCCAGTTCCTCACGGCGTCCGGTAATGACAACCTTTGCGCCCTCGCGAACGAACGCATATGCCGCCGCTTCTCCGATACCTGACGTTCCGCCGGTGATCAATGCCACCTTATCTTTCATATCTGCCATATATACTTTACCCTCTAAGCCGCCGCGCGAATTTCGACCGCCGACCATTCCTTCAGTAAGTTTTCAAACTCATCCTGGATCGCTTGTTCCTTATTTTTCAGATACCACCGCTGGATATTTTCCTTGACCAACGATGATTCCATTCCGGTATTGCGCATTTCATTAAAATAGCGCTGGGCCTTCTGCGGACGCGGTCCCCATGTTCCCAATACTTGAAACGTCTCAGCATCAAGCGCGATCAGCTTC
>JBGTEI010000012.1:0-2217 GCA_041747875.1 Pyrinomonadaceae bacterium
GCGTGATAATCGGAAAGGCGATCTATGAAGACAGGATCAGCTTATCAAAGCTGGGTTCCGGGCAGTTTGGATCGGGACACACGAATTGATAGGGAAATCGCTTGAAAAATAGGTATTCACGGAATTTTTCGGAATAGATGAGAGTTGATAGATGATAACTTTTTGACGTTCAGATCCTGAAATAGTTTTATATGCTCGCAAAAAGAATAATTCCCTGTCTTGATGTAAAAGACGGCCGAACGGTAAAGGGTACAAACTTCGTCGATCTGCGTGACGCGGGCGACGCGGTCGAGCTTGGAAGGTTATACTCCGAGCAAGGCGCCGACGAACTCGTTTTTCTCGATATCACGGCGACGATCGAAAAGCGGAAAACGCTTTCAGAGCTCGTAAAACAGATCGCCCGGGAGATAAATATTCCGTTTACGGTCGGCGGCGGAATCAATACGGTTGAAGACATTGAGATCCTGCTCGCATCCGGCGCGGACAAAGTTTCGATAAACACTTCGGCGGTAAAAGATCCTGATATTTTGACGCAGGCCGCGAAGAATTTTGGTTCGCAATGTATTGTTCTAGCGATCGACGCAAAACGCACGGAAAATGGGTATAAAGTGTTTTTAAGCGGCGGCCGTGTTGAAACCGAGCTTGATGCGATAGATTGGGCGAAACGCGGAGCAGAACTAGGTGCGGGCGAAATACTTTTAACATCAATGAATGCCGACGGCACTAAGAATGGTTTTGCGATCGAACTAACGCGGACAGTTTCAGAAGCAGTAAACGTACCTGTCATCGCATCCGGCGGCGCAGGAGTGCCTAAGCATTTTATAGAAGTATTTACGGCCGGAAAGGCCGATGCCGCGCTTGCCGCCAGCATATTCCATTTTCGTGAGGTCGAAATTCAAAAGTTAAAAAGCTACCTAAAAGAGCAGAATATCAGCGTTAGATAAGAAAAAGAATGAATATAGATTTTGAAAAATACCCGGATCGGCTTGTTCCGACGATAATTCAAGACTCTGTCACGCAGAAAGTTTTGATGCTTGGCTATATGTCTGAGGAATCCCTTGCGGTAACAAAAGAAACGAAGAAAGTGACATTTTTATCGCGTTCAAGAAAAGTGCTTTGGACCAAAGGCGAAACGAGTAGTAATTTCCTAAACGTCGTAGATATATTGCTCGATTGTGATAGAGATGCACTCTTGATCAAGGCAATTCCGGCCGGACCCACATGCCACACCGGAAGCGATACCTGTTTTTCGGAGATAAACACAAACGAAAACTTTCTCTTCGAGCTCGAAAAAGTGATCGCCAATCGCAAAACAGAACCAAGTGAAGATTCCTATACATCCGAGCTGTTTTCGCGCGGGATAAACAAAATCACCCAGAAATTCGGCGAAGAAGCAGTAGAATTAGTAATCGAATCGATGGGCGAAGACAAAGAACTCCTGCTAAATGAAGGAGCCGACGTTTTGTATCATTTCCTTGTTTTGCTCGCTGCCAAAGATGTTTCGCTAGATGAAGTTATGACCGTTCTTACAGAACGAAACCGCAAGTAATATAGAAAAAAAAGAGGCTGTCTGAAAAGCGTAGCGTTGTCGTCTCGACGGCTGTCCTGAGAGCGTCTCGCTCTCAGCCCGGCTTATTAGTGGGCCAAATTAGCGGCGGCAAGATGCCGCCGCGACAGCCACCGGAACGGTGGCGCTACACTTTTCAGACAACCTCTCATTAATTCCAAACTGATCTATCCGATCAATTTCCCGCTTTTGCTTTAGCTCCCGCAAAATCACCTGCCTTAAATATCGAGATGTTGGCAGGCGTAATGTATTTTTTCATCGCCGCATTTATTTGTTCAACGGTCAAAGCGTCAAGCTTTTTCTCAAAATCTGCGTCCCATTTAAAGGTTCTTCCGACAAACAGATCGTTTACAAGCGCGCCGGCAAGTCCGCTATCAGATGCTCGGCCGCGTTGGCGGGCTAAGAGCAAACCTTTTTTCGCCTCAGCGATCTCTTCAGCTGTAAAACCTTCCGTCACTACTTTTTGAATTTCTTCCTTAAAAGCCGCTTCAAGTTTTTCAAGATTTTGAGGTGCATAGATCGCGTTCGCAAAAAACGTTCCGCTTTCATCTAACGTACCCGCATTAAAACTTGATCCGACACCGTAACTCAAACCGTCTTTCTGACGAATTCGGGTTGCCAGGCGTGAATTTAAGAAACCGCCGCCGACA
>JBGTEI010000013.1:0-4825 GCA_041747875.1 Pyrinomonadaceae bacterium
CCGACATTTTGAATTCCTCGGTAACAGCTTCAATTTTATGGCGCACACAGAACTCGAGCATTTTTCTTACAACATCAGGACTTCCCGTCGCAGTTCCGGTAACCGACTTCTGATGCATTATCAATCCAAAAGACGATACAGGGATCGGTTCTAAAACCGCTCCGACAACGTGCAGTTTGCCCTTTGGCGCGAGTGCTCCGAAATATGAATCCCAGTTTAACGGCTGATTTGCGGTCGTAAGGATCATATCGAATTTACCGGCTAGTTTTTCGAGTTCTGCGTCGCTTCGCGTATCAACGAGATAGTCGGCTCCCATTTTCTTTGCTTCATCCGCTTTATCAGGCGACGTCGAAAATGCGGTAACTTCGCAGCCCCATTTATCGGCAAACTGAACCGCAAGGTGTCCTAAACCGCCGATCCCGACGATCCCGACTTTATCTGTCGGTTTGATATTATTTTGAACAAAAGGATTAAAAACCGTGATCCCGCCGCAAAACAGAGGTCCGGCTTTTGAAGCGTCCATTCCTTCAGGAAGCTTTTCCGCCCAGGCCCAATGACATCTCACCCGATCGGCAAAGCCACCGTGCCGTTCTACGATCGTCGCTTCAAGATTCGGGCAATTTATGTGAAAACCGGAAATACATTGATCACAATGCATGCAGGTTTTGGAATTCCAACCAAGTCCAACGGTATCGCCGACCGCCAGACCTTTTGTGTTTTCACCAAGCGCGACTACTTCGCCGACCGCCTCGTGTCCGCCGACAAATGGATATTGTGTCATCATCCATTCATTGTTTAGCATCGAAAGATCCGAATGACAGATCCCGCAATGCGTTACCTTTATCTCGACCTGTTCGCTACCCAATTCCCCCGCGTCATATTCAAACGGCGCGAACTTCCCTGCGGCTTCTGTCGCCGCGTATGCTTGTATTTTATGGTTCATATATTTTTCTTTATCCTATTTATTGCAAATTCTAAGTTTCTTTTATTTCTCTTCTTTGCGCCCTTCGCGCCTTTGCGGGAAATTTTCTATTTCCGCTTCGAAACTTAACGTTCACGGTTGAAATTATCCAAAAGCACGCTCCGTCACCGTCGCGTTTCTGCCAATTCGTCTTCGCGTTCTTTGCCCCTTTGCGGGAAATTCTCCCTTTTTACCCCGAAAAATCATAAACCATATCGCCTTTCGTATACTTTTCATTCTCAAAAATATGCGGATAATGCTTATGAAGCTCGCTTAAATAGAGTTCGTACGGAAGATCCGGAAACGCCCCGTAATCGTGGAGGTATTCCATAAAAACATTTCCCGAGCGGTCAAATTCCTGAAAGATCGAATCCTCAGTTCCGTCAAATTCAAGCGGATCGACTTTCAAGTAGTCGCACAAATTCTTGTTAAACGCCGGCGTCGTTTTCAGCCATTTTCCTTCGATATACATTTCCGCGGCGCCGTGAAAAACAAGATAGTTTTTCTCGAGCATCCTTTCGAGTTTATCGGTCGCGATATGATTTCTGACAATGTAAAAACTCAGTCGGCTCGGCACGCCGACGGCTCGTGCTACTGCGGCGAGAAAGACAGCCTTTTCCACGCAATAACCGCGCGTCCGTTTTACAAGATCGCTTGCCTTTAGTCCTTCGCGCCGAAGGTCCAAAATATTCGGATTGTAGTGAAATCCGTCGCGAACCGCGTAGTATAACTTTACCCCTTTTTCGCGATCGGTCTTCGCCCCTTCCGCATTGCGCCCGGCAAATTCAAGCACTTCTCTATTGTCGAAATCTAAAAATTCTGTTGGCTGAAGGTATTCTTTCATAGGTTCGGCTTGCTCAAGCCCGGCTTTTCGCCGGTCCAAAGTAAATATGATCACGCACTTTCAGTGCTGATAATCGTAAATTTTCTGTAAAGTCAAATCGCTTTGCTCCGGTCGCGATCGGCAAACTGAAGTTTGAACTCTGAACATTGGCTTCGTGACATTTCGTGTTTGTTCGCGGCTGATCTTAAACCTATGTGGTTTCCGACACGGGAAAATCCGCGCCTTCGGAAGTCTCAGCCCATTCGTCAAATTCTACTTTCAGTGCCTCGATTTTAATACGTGCGTTCTTTAACGCCGCGACGCCTAAAAGCAAGTTTTTCGGCGGATTTTCAGCTTCCACCGCCTTGACGATCGCCTTTGCAGCTCTTACCGGATCGCCGGCCTGTTTTCCGCTATAACCGCGGATCGTTGCCTGATTTGCACCCGCAGTATCCGAATAATCTGAGATCGTGCTAGTTGCATCGTTCGCCGAACGCCCCGCCCAATCTGTTCGAAAGCCGCTCGGTTCGACAGTAATTACGTCAATGCCTAATGGCTTAACTTCCTTCTGCAATGATTCGGAAAACCCGGTAACCGCGAATTTTGTCGCGTTATAGTAGCCAATACCCGGAAACCCCACCAGACCGCCAATCGAAGAAATATTTACGATCGTTCCGCTTCTCCGTTCACGCATCTTTGGCAGCACCGCCCGTGTCATTTCCGCTAAACCCCAGAAATTTGTCTCAAACATCGCCCTCACATCGGCTTCGTCCGATTCCTCGATCGCGCCGAAGTAACCAAAGCCCGCATTATTTACCAAAACGTCAATACTGCCAAAATGAGTCTCTGCCTTTGAAACAGCATCTGAAACCTGAGCCTTATTATTGACGTCCAAAGATATAGCCAGCGCATTTTCCGCGTTGATCCCGGTCAGATCCTCAACCTTCCCAACATTTCGTGCCGTAACCGCAACACGATAGCCATTTTCTAATAACTGTTTTGCAAGTTCCCGGCCAAATCCCGTTGAACATCCCGTAATAAACCAAACTTTTTTTTCACTCATAGTTCTTTACCCCTGATATTTTCTATAGGAACCGTTTTCAATGTCGTCCTCAATCTTCCTAAATGCACTCGGTGACCATTCAGTTTCGCGTATAGCCTTTTCCGCCGAGAGTTGGTTGCTCTTTGATAAGAACTCATACACCGAACCAAACGCTCCGCGTGCTCTTTCATCGGTAATGCTTTTCGCCCTTAAATGCAGCAATCGGGCGATCGATTCATTTAATTCCTTTAGCGAAATACTTTCCGTAGCTGCATTGTAAACGCCTTTGGCTGTGCTTGTCTCTAGAACAGAAACAAAGAGTTCCGCCGCATCTTCAACGTGGATCGCCGAAACCATTTGTTCGCCTCTGCCGATATAGTTTGCTGATCCGGTTTTTTTTGCCTGGTCGATCATAAACGGAAGAAATAAACTTCCGCCCCGGCCATAGATAAAAAGCGGAAACCGCAGCGCGATCGCCCGTATGCTTCGCTGCGACATTTGTTGAATATCGCGCTCGGCTTCACCCCGGAGAACGCGGCTCGAATTTGGATCAAAAGGAAAGTCTTCATCCGCCTCAACTGATTTAGTGTCAGCCAGGATCGCTGAGGTCGAAGTAATAACGAGAGGCTTATCCGTTCCGGCAAGCGCTTCGCCAAATGCATTGATTACATCGCGATCGAGCCCGGCGTTTGAGGAATAATCGCCTGAATGATTAAAAGCTGTATGGATCACGGCATCCGAATCTTTGGCGGCACCCTTTAAAACTTCCAGATCCGCCAATTCACCAATAAGCGGTTCTATATTTTTCGAACTAAGCTTTTCTGCCGATTTAGCATTTCGCGCAAGTCCCTTTACCTTAAATCCACGGGCTTTGAGTTTTTCACCAACCACTGAACCAAGATATCCAGTCGCGCCCGTTAAAAATATATTTTTCATCTATCCACCAATTTTTCTCAGATATTCAACTGTTTTTGACGGTTCCGGGCGACGAGTATAATCCGGATCACAATCCGCGGCAACAATAATTCCATCTTGCCTGACAACATACCTTGCCGGCATCGGAAGTGTCCACGAATCATCGCCATTAAATCTTTCGAAATCGGCACCAAAGCCTTTATAAACTTCAATCAGGTAGTCCGGAAAACCAAATTTCAAGCCAAATTTTTCGGCAGTTTCATTTCCTTTGTCACTTAAAATATCAAACTCCAGATCTTGCTTACTTTTTATCTGTTTCGAATATTTTTGCTGCTGTGGCGAGATGGCAACCAGTTCTGCTCCGAGTTTTTTAATTTCACTATACACATTTTCCAGAGCTTCCAGCTCTGCGTTGCAATATGGTCACCAAACTCCCCGGTAAAAACTTACGACGAGATTGCCATTGGCGAGCAGATCGTCCGAGCTGATCATCTCCCCGTTTGTATTTGGCAAACTAAATGAAGGCATCTTGTCGCCGACTTTTATCGTCGTTTCTAAGATCCCGGATTCCCGCAATTCCTTCGTCGCGCGATGCATTTTTTCTTTTATTTCCGCCGGAAATTTCCCGGCACTTGCCTCGCGTAGTTGGCTCAATTTATCTTCTAGCGACATATCTCTCCCGTTCTAAATTTAGTATTTTGATCCGACCCTACGGCTTGATCGTCGCGCCGTTCTAATGTTTACTCGCCGCTTTTTACCGATTTCGCTTCCTCAAGAGTAGGGTAATCTGTATAACCTTCCCTTCCGGGCGTGTAAAATGTCGATTGGTCCGGTTCGTTTAATTCCGCATCGAGCTTGAACCGTTTTGGAAGATCCGGATTTGCGAGGAATTTTGTTCCGTAAACGATCGCATCAGCCCCATTTTCAGCAAGTAGTTTCGAGCCCGTTTCCTTGTCAAAACCGACGCCTGCAAAATAGACCCCGTCAAATTGCGGACGGACAACAGGATGCCAATTTTTGTTTTGATCAAATGTTCCGATATGGAGATACGCCAATTTGCGTTTGTTGAGTTCGCTTATCACGT
>JBGTEI010000014.1:0-7804 GCA_041747875.1 Pyrinomonadaceae bacterium
GAATTCTCTACCGCGTCGTTTTCAGTCGAAATCCAATCTCTCATATAATTCTTGTCTGCGATTTTCCGGATCGCTTCATTTAATCTTACTAAATTTCGAAAGTTTCCACACTAATTGGTCTGGAAATCCGAACACTTTCCGTTTGCCTCATTTTCATTCACAAATCTTTCAGGTTAAAATTTTCCCTCGATGATAAAAGATAAATCCGAACGCACAAGTGAAATAATCAACCGTTTAAAAACGCAATATCCTGACGCCCATTGCGCGTTGATCCATACTAACGCCTTCGAATTACTGATCGCTACGATCCTTTCGGCGCAATGTACGGACGTCCGCGTAAATATCGTGACATCGGAGTTATTCCGAAAATATCGTTCACCAAAAGACTATGTTGCCGCCTTACAGGAAGAGCTGGAGCAAGATATTCGATCGACCGGTTTTTACCGGAACAAAGCAAAAAACATCCGCGAAGCTTGCAAAAAGATCATCGAAAACTTTGGCGGTGAAGTACCAAATACAATGGATGAATTGCTGACACTAAATGGTGTCGCGAGAAAAACTGCAAATGTCGTACTCGGAAATGCGTTTGGGATCGCCTCGGGTGTCGTCGTTGATACTCATGTAAAACGGCTGTCCAATCGTCTCGGCTTAACAAAACAAACCGATCCCGTAAAAGTAGAACGAGAGCTTGAAAAGCTCGTTCCAAAAAAAAACTGGGTAATGTTTCCGCATTGGCTTATCTGGCACGGGCGTGAAATTTGCAAAGCTCGAAAACCAAACTGCGCCGAATGCGTACTGGAAAATATTTGTCCGAAAGTCGGAGTTTAGCGACGGACTTTGCGATGCCTCAGAAAAACGCGACCTCAGTACGGGAAACGATAGCGTCCCGTCCAACCAAAACGAGCAAACCAGACGGCTGTAAGTGGTTTTTATCGCAATATAAACGCCGTCGAACATGCGGCTACCTCTACGCGCACGGGATTTTGCACAGTGTGAGCGTTGGATTCCTAAATCTCACCTAACAGAAAATCCTACCGTATATGTCGCGTTTCCACGGGTTCCGCCAACAATGATCCGATATTTTCCGTTTGCCGGAAGCTGTCCGTTCCAGCTTTTTCTTTCCCGTGCAAGATAGCTTCCATTCGGTGCCTGAATATCAAACACTGCATTGTCTTCAACGGAATCGATCGTTACTTCCATTCTCTGTCCGCTGCTCGCGCCGAGGATGTATTTATTTCGTTCGCCGCGAATTACGGCGTTTTTATATGTAGCAAATGTGCCGCCTTTTGGGAATTTTACTATTGTCGTCAATCCGCCGACGCTTTCAATCGTTGATGAATTATCCGACGAATTATCATCGGATTTACCCTTTACCGAAACGTTCAACGTAAAATTTGCCGATCCGCGCGAGGTCGTGACGACAACCTTGTATTTACCATTTGCCGGAAGCGTTCCGTTATAATTGTCGGTCCATTCAGATTCATTTGCGTCGCCAAGAAAACCGCCGCCCGGCGTCACTATAAACATTCCCGCATTGTCTTGTGTTGAAGTCAGCTCGAGCTTCATCGTCTGTCCTTTTGCCGCATCGACGATATACGTATAGGTTTTGTCCTGATCTATCGATCCTTTGTAGTTTCCAGCGCTCGCACCCTTTGCAAATTTTACAACTGCGGTCTTATCCCCACCGGCGTTTTCCGGAGTAGATTCAGTTTTGTCGTCGTCAGGAAAATCTATGTCAGGAATTTTTTCGGTATCAGTTGCGGGTGTCGAATTGCTTGACGAATCTCCATTTTTTGCGATTTCGCTTTCGTTTGTCGAATTTTTAGTCGAGGCTTCATCGCCGGAGCCTGAAAGATTGCAGCCTAGAATGGCAAACGTAAGAATAAACAACAATGTGAAATAGTGGTTCTTCGTTGATCTCATCTCAAATCTCCAATTTTTGCAAATTTTACCGTAAAAAATTTATTGGTATTTCATTCTACAAATTGTTAAAACTCAATTCCCTGCTGAGCATAAATTCCGACATTAAACGGATGTTTGATCTCCTTCATTTCCGTTACCAGATCTGCGGCATCTATAAGCTCCTGGGGAGCATTACGACCTGTCAAAACAAGATGCAGCGCCGGCTGTTTCTCACGAACCGCTTTTATTTCGTCAATTACCGATTCGACCTTTAAGAATTTATAATCGAGTACATACACGAGTTCGTCAAAAACGATGAGATCATATTCTTCGCTTCTCATTTTCTCAACACAAAGAGCCCAGGTTTCTTCCGAAGTTTTTATATCCTGCGCCGGATCCTCGGTGTCCCACGTAAATCCATCACCCATCGTATGAACTTCGACACCGAGTTTTTCAAGCGATTCGTGTTCACCGTAGCGATCAGTTTTGGCTTTCATAAATTGGATCATGCAGCAATTCAGACCTTGCCCGGCTGCGCGGATCAAAAGTCCCAGCGCGCAGGTCGTTTTACCTTTACCATCACCTGTATTGACCATCAACAGCCCGCGCGTATTTTCGCGATAGTCTTCGCGCCGCCATTTATATCGTTTATCTTTTTTTTCAGTCATAAATTAGAAAAGTGAAAATACTATTTGGCCGAAACCGGAAGTATTTTCACTTGATCGAATATCATTAGTTTTTTATTTTCTAAACCAAATTCTTTTTGAGTTCAGGCAAGTGCTTTCGATGTCCATTGGTTCCGGAACTCAAAACTGCCAATATTTCATCGACAATTTCTTTTTCCCTAACGTCCCATTCGCCTTCGACCCGGCATCCGGCCGCATTTTTATGTCCGCCGCCGCCAAAGCTTTCCGCAACATTCGACACGTCGAGATCTCCTTTTGAACGAAGGCTTACCCTATACGCTCCCGGCTTAACTTCCCGCATATAAATAACTGCTTCTATAGCTTTTGCTGTGAGCGGAATATTTACAAATCCATTGTTGTCACCGTCTACAGCGCCGGCATCTTCGACCATCGAAAGTGTTTGGCGCATTGTCGCCACACGACCGGTGTTGTCACATTTTATAGTTGCGATAACCCTCTGCATCAAAGCGATCCTGCTCCACGAATAGCTGCTGTATACAGCTTCAGAGATTCGAGACGGTTTGACACCTACCTTCACAAGTTCGGAGGCTACTTTTAACGTTCGCTCAGTTGTATTTGGAAAATGAAAAGATCCGGTATCGGTGACGATCGCCAGATAAATGCATTCAGCAATCTCTTCGGAAACTCTGCCGCCGATGGCCTTACATAAATTGTAGATCATTTCTCCGACGGCTGAGGCAGTTGCGTCGATCCAATTGATATCGCCAAAATGTTCACAAGTTGTATGATGATCAATATTTACAATAAATTGATCATTGAGTCCCTTGATTCCCGGGCGATCGATATCAGAACATTCAATTACGAAAACCGCATCGTATTCCTGATCGATCTGATCGATTATCCTTATCTCTTCGACGCCCGGAAGTCGGCTATAAGAATTCGGAACGCCGTCACGGACGACAACTTCAGCCTTCTTACCCAGTGATCTCAATAACCACAAAAGTCCGAGAGAAGAACCAACACCGTCACCGTCGGGCCTGACATGCGTGGTGATCGCGAAATTATCTTTATTTTCAATTAACTCTACTACTTGGCTTAACATCTATTGTCGAAAAAGATCTGCGTGAAAAAGCTAAGATGGGTTATTCTTCTTCTTCGTCAACTATCTTTTCAAAATCCTCTTTTTGAGATAAATCTACTAAAATCTTTTCTATTCGGGTCGCGTTTTCCTCGACCGTATCCCGCACAAAATGAATCTGCGGTGCGTGGTGTAAATTCAAATTAAGTGCTACCTGCTGTCTGACAAACGATGAAGCATTCTTTAATGCAACCATCGCCGTATCAATATCTTTTTCATCGCCTTCGATCAGAACGTAAACCGTTGCATCTCTAAGGTTATCGGTAACTCTTACATCGGTTACCGTTGCAGTTTGGACTCGCGGATCAACTAGCTCAAACCCGACTATCTCCGTGATCTCCTCACGCAAGGCTTCTGCCATTCTTTCAGGACGTCGCATATCTAATTGACCAATAGAGATTCAAACACGGAGTTAGAAATTCCGCTTCGAAGCCTATAATTCGCTCTCCGTAGCTGCGATCTGCTCAATGATAAATGCTTCGATCTCATCATCGACCTTAAGATCATTGAAGTTTACAAGACTGATACCACATTCGAATCCCTGCTTGACTTCATTCGCATCATCCTTAAATCGTTTTAGCGAAGCAATATCGCCTTCCCAGGCTACAACACCGTCGCGAATGAGTCTTGCTTTCGCCTGACGTTTTATGACCCCGTCGGTCACACGGCAACCTGCGATCATACCAACCTTCGATACTTTGTAGGTTTCGAGTACAAGAGCTTTACCAAGAATAACTTCCTTCTCAATAGCATCAAGCATTCCAACCATCGCTGCGGTGATCTCTTCTTCAACCTTATAAATGATCGAGTGAAGACGAATATCGACGTCTTCTTGTTTCGCCGTCTCGGCCGCCCGAACTCCGGGTCGAACGTTGAAACCGATGATAACAACAGCAGTTGAAACCTGTTCGGCTTGCGTCGCGGAAGCCAGAAGAACGTCCGATTCAGTGATCGCGCCTACACCTGAACGAATCACGCGTACCTTTACGTTATCGGTCGAAAGCTTTTCGAGCGTTGCCCGAAGTACTTCGACAGAACCCTGTACATCTGCCTTTAGAATAACGAGCAGTTCTTTGATATCAGCGAGTCCAAGCGATTCGATACCGCGTTTTGTCGTCTTGAGCATCGCGATCTGTCTCGCCTGCTGCTGACGTTGATTTGCTATCGATTGTGCTTTATCAATATCGGAAACGGCCTGGAAAATATCACCGGCCTGGGGAACACCCTGGAGTCCTAATACTTCGACCGGAGTTGCGGGTTCCACCTCATCGATCTTTTCGCCACGATCTGAGAACATTGCACGAACTTTTCCGTGATACTGTCCGACAATAAATGGATCGCCGACCCGTAATGTTCCCTGCTGGATCAAAACCGTTCCTACCGCGCCGCGTCCCTTATCGAGTTTTGCTTCAAGCACTACACCTGATGCACGCCGGGTTGGGCTCGCTTTGAGATTCAAAATGTCCGCACTTAACAATACAGTTTCGAGAAGCGCATCCAAATTCTCACGCTTGAGCGCGGATACGGGGACCATTTCAATATCGCCGCCCCATTCAACGGGATTCAACCCTTGACCTGCAAGCTCGGTTTTAACCTTGTCAGGACTGGCTCCCGGTTTATCGATCTTATTGATGGCGACAATTATAGGAACGCCCGCAGCTTTTGAGTGCTCGATCGCTTCAATAGTTTGCGGCATTACGCCATCGTCCGCGGCTACTACCAGAATAACCACATCGGTAGCTTTCGCTCCACGAGCACGCATCATCGTAAACGCTTCGTGACCCGGTGTGTCTAAGAAAACAACCCGTCGTTGCTCGCCGGGATTATCCGGATTTGGAACAAACACACTGTATGCTCCGATGTGCTGCGTAATTCCGCCAGCCTCACCTTCCGCAACATTATCTGAACGGATCGCATCAAGCAGCGATGTCTTACCATGATCGACATGGCCCATAACAGTGACAACCGGTGCTCTTGGGAATTCTTCATCGTCCGAATCCGAAGCAATAATATCTTCAAACTCTTGCTCGATGACCATTTCTTCAAACGGTACAAAACTAATGCTGGTGCCAAATTTTTCACCCAATTCGAGTGCTACTTCTTCGCCAATCGGTTGATTAAGAGTCGCAAAAATTCCGCGTTTAACGAGCAGCTGAACGATGTCTCTCGGTGTAACCCCAATTCCTTCAGCAAATTCCCGGATCGTTGCGCCCTCGGTTAAACGAACTTCCTTAAGTTTTTCAGCGTTGACCTCACCCACCTGATCAAAGATCCGTTCTTCGATCGAGCGCTTGCGCGGCGCATCAATATCAACTTCCTGGAATCTGCTCTTGTCAGCAAATCGTCCGCCTTTTCTACCGCCTCTACCCGGTCTTCGTCCGTGACTTGGCGGCGGCGTATAAACGGTTTTCGGTGTCGCAGTTTCACCCGGTGTACCTCTCAAATCGTCACCGCGACGCGAACCTTTTCGGTCTTTCTTCTTCGCTTTTGTAAGTTCAGTTTTGAGGTCTTCCGCCTTAGGCTTTGGCGTTGATATCCTTTCTCCCGGTTTTACACCGGAATCTAAAGCATTTTTCGTAAGCTTTAGCCGTTTAACATGGGTACCGGTGCGTTTTTCAGCAATCGCTTCTTTAGCTTTAGTTTCTTCCGGCTCGTCGGCCGCCTTTTCTTTATTCGCGTCGGTCTCTATCGGTGTGCTTTCTTTTTCGTCAGCACTTTCGGCACCATCGCCGTCCGCAGTCTTTTCTTCGACTTTCGCTTCGTCCTCAACCGCCGGTTCCCTAACCGTCTTTTTCTTGAGTCTTAATACCTTATTTCCTTCTTGTTTGGGTGCCTCGTCAGCTTTCGGCTCCGTTTTGACAGCGATTTTTTTCGTATCTACTTTCTCTTCACTTTCGCCTTTTTCGCCGTCAGTCTTAGCGTCAAAAATTTCTTCTTCAACCGGCTCAACGATCTTATCCGCCTCTTTTTTCTTGATAACCTTTATTAGGCGTTTTGGTTTTTTGTCGACCGGAGGAAAGTACTTATTACGCAGTTTGTCCGCGAGTTCCTTACTTACGGAATTCGACGGCACACTCACATCGGCGCCTTCACGACGCAGCTCTTCAAGAACACGCTTCGTGTCTTGCTTTACCTCTTTTGCTAAGTCGTAAATACGAACTTTTTTGCTTACGGGCATAAAATTTATTCTTGCTCGCAGATCTCTTCCTGATCCGCTTTCTATACAATCAAAACACCTAGCCAAAGATGTTTTTCAAATGCGCTATTCCGCACTTTTTTCTTCTTTTGTTGTTACTTCTTTTGCATTTACCGTTTCTTCAGATTCTTCGCCTGCAATTACTTCAGGTACATCAGCTGGAGGTGCTTCTTCACTTTCACTGACAACTTCAGCATCTTCCGCGGTTTTAGCGGCGTCAGCCGGCGCTGAATCAGGCGTTACTTCTTCAGCAATAGGCTCGGCCACATCGGAATTTGTCTCTGAATCGGTTTTCGTTTCGACAACCCGCGGAGCTTCAACATTATCTGTATCAGATGCCGCTTCTTCCGTTTGCTCATCTGCGTTTTCCTCTAAAACTTCTACTTCTGGCTTGCCAGAATCGGCTTCAACTGCTTCTGTCGCCGCTTCGGTTTCCTCAGCCGCTTCATCTTCGTCAGGCGCGTTTTTCAATTCAAGGATCTCTTTTGCCGATACAAGCACCGCCTCGGATTCGTCCAAACTAACGTCCAGAATTTCAACAAGCTCATCTACCGATGTCGCTGCCAGCGTTTCGATATCTTCGATCCCGCGTTCTGCCAGTTTTTCAGCATTGCTCGCGGAAACGGCATCAAGTACCGAGATCGGAACCGCGCCGCCGGATTTGATCATATCGCCCATCTGCTTCGCGATCTCTTTCTTTAATACTTCTTCGCTGACAATATCGATGTCCCAACCAACCAAACGAGTCGCAAGACGAACATTCTGTCCATGCCGTCCGATCGCCAGTGAAAGTTGATCTTCCGAAACTATAACTTCCATTTTCCGTTCGTTAATATCGGTTATTCGAACTTGTGAAACCTTTGCAGGCGACAACGCATTTGCCGCAAAAACGGACGGCTCATCAGACCATTCAATAATGTC
>JBGTEI010000015.1:0-4471 GCA_041747875.1 Pyrinomonadaceae bacterium
GACCGGAGGCTGACCAAATGTCTGCCACCGGACGGTCGTCGCGGTACAAAGAGAGATCGAGATGCTTGGAACGCCAACCGTTCTGATCACCGTAAGCCCTGAAGTCTCGGCACAGATGCGTCCGCCAAGAGCGATCTATCCAAAAGGATTCAAGATCGGAAATTCGCTCGGCAAGCCAAATATGAGGGAGCTTCAAAAGAAAGTTCTCAAAGACGCGTTAGAATCATTTACCGAAAATACGAGACCCGGAAGCTACAAAACGATCGAATATCCGGAATACGGTGAATATCACGAGCCGTCACGAGTCGGCGGAAAATGATCTGTTAAACGTTTAGCAATACGGAGTTCTTAGAGTAGAATAACTTCTTACTTTCGGAGCTCTTTTCTTATGTATAAAAAAATTGGTGTATTAACCGGAGGCGGAGATGCCCCGGGTCTGAATGCTGTAATTCGTGCCGCGGTGCGAACCGCGATCGGTGAATTTAACATGAGGTGCATCGGCATCGAAGACAGTTTTGAAGGGATCCTCGGTGAGACACAGCTGCGAAAACTTACGACAAAGACCGTAAGCGGTATACTTCCAAGAGGCGGAACCATTCTTGGTACGCGCAATAAAGGAAGTTTTTGTAAAATAGTTGACGGAAATATCGTGATTCCCGATATGCCGATCGATGAGGCGCTTGATAATCTTAAGAGAAACAAGATCGAAGCGCTTGTCGTAATAGGCGGTGAGGGAACTTTGGCGATCGCTGAGCAATTTCATCAGCGCGGTTTTCCGGTTGTCGGCGTACCAAAAACAATAGACAATGATCTGTCTGCCACTGAGCTGACCTTTGGATTTAGAACGGCGATCGACATCGCAACGGAAGCTCTTGACCGTCTTCACACGACTGCTGCGTCACACGACCGCGTTATGGTGCTCGAGGTGATGGGCAGAAATACGGGCTGGATCGCACTCGAAGCCGGGCTCGCCGGAAGTGCGGATATAATTTTAATTCCTGAAATTCCGTTTTCGTTTGATTCTGTAATTAAGAAGGTTTACGAACGAGAAAAAACCGGCTCGCTCTTTACAAATATTGTCGTAGCCGAAGGTGCGACGGAAGTTGGGAAAGGCGAGATCTACCTAGATAAAGGGGAACTAAGACTTGGCGGTGTCGGAGAATATGTAAGGCAGCGCGTAGAAGAAATTACCGGAAAAGAATCGCGGTGTGTAGTATTAGGCCACCTTCAGCGCGGCGGTAGTCCAAACGCATTTGATCGAATGTTGGGCACAAATTTTGGTGCATGTGCCGTTCGGGCACTTGCAAACGGGGAAAAAGGAAAAATGGTCGCGCTAGTATCGGGAAATGTAATTTCGGTACCTTTGGCAGATGCGATCGCCAATATAAAATCGGTTGGAACCGAAGGACAATTGGTTCGAACTGCGCGTGACATTGGAATTTCATTTGCCGCACAAAATGAAGAAGAAATCTAGAATCATTTAGGTCGAAGGCTATCGATCTTTCATCTAAGGTTAACTATGAAAGCTGTACGAGAAAAGCTACAAAGAGAATTGGCTAAATTAGAGGACGAACTCCACAATAAACTGCCGAAGGAAATCTCGCGGGCTAGAGAATGGGGGGATCTAAAGGAAAATGCAGAATATAAAGCGGCGATGGAAAGGCAGTCAATGGTTTCGGCACGGATCGGGCAATTGCTGCAGCGGCTTGATGAGGTAGATTCGATCGATATATCAAAGCTCCCGACCGACAGCATAGCGTACGGTTCAAAAGTTGTACTTTTTGATCTTGATCGTGAAGATGAGATCAAATACAAACTCGTGACATCTGAAGAAGCAGATCCCGACCTTGGATTGCTTTCTACATCTTCACCGATCGGGCAGGCCCTTATGGGTAAAGAGGAAGGCGACGAGGTCCGCGTAAAAACGCCAAAGGGTTGGCGAAATTTTGAGATCTCGAAGTTAGAAACGATTCACGAGCAGGGAGAATAGGACGGTCCAAAGTCCAATGTTCAAAGTCCAAAGTTAAGATAATTAACGAGACTTTGGACTCCGGACGCGGGACTCTGGACCGAAACGGGATGTTTGGAGCAAGCATAGGCAGGGGAGCACAACGCGTAATCGATGCAGTGGTCGGTTGGCTCGCTTATGGCGGTGTTCATCCGAATGTGTTGACGGTTATCGGCGTGATGATCGCGGTTGCGTGCGCATTGCTTTTTGGTTTTGGACATTTTTTCCTGGCGGGAATAGTTTTAATCATTGCAAACATTTTCGATATGCTTGACGGAAATGTCGCACGGCTTTCGGGGAATGTCACAAAATTCGGCGGCTTTTTAGATTCCTCGCTGGACCGGATATCCGATATGATCGCTTTTATCGGGATCATAATATTTTATGCGAGCAATACGCCGCAGCGTTCGGTGACAAATGTTTTTGTTGCAAGCCTTGCGATGATGAGTTCGGTAATGGTCAGCTATACGGCGGCGCGATCGGAAAGCCTTGGTGTGAAGGCCAATGTCGGATTTTTGCAGCGACCGGAAAGAATTGTTTTATTGATAATCGGAGCGCTTTCAACGTGGGATTGGAATTCGGATTTCTTCCTATTTAACCGTATGCCGCAGGTACTTTGGATCATTGCGATCGGCTCGATGTGGACATTTATACACAGAATGTTTCATACATGGAAGGAATTTAGAAAACTTGAAGGAAAAACTTAATATATGGGAGTTTTGATCTTTCTGGATTCTGTTAACTGATTTATGGAAATGCTAACCGAACTCTGGTATGGACTCAGCTGGGGCAAATTGGCGATTGGCGTCGGATTGTTCTTGCTTTCGTTTGCGCTTAGCTTTGCCGCGATCGCCGTTGTCATGGTGAAGATCCCGGCAAATTATTTCAGCTCACATTATAAGGAGGATTTTCTGCCTAATAGTTCCTGGCTGGTTCGCTGGGGAGCAGTTATCGCAAAAAATCTTTTTGGAGCATTTCTCATATTGCTCGGACTGGCGTTATCGCTTCCCGGAGTGCCGGGGCAGGGTATTTTGACGATACTGCTCGGGTTGATAATGCTCGACATTCCCGGCAAGCGTCCGCTTGAAGCGAAGATCATAAAAAGACCAAAGGTTCTCTACGCAGTAAATAAGCTAAGGGAAAAGTATAATAAGCCCCCACTAATAATTGATTAATATGGGATTTCTAAACTTTTTAAGACGCTCAAAACCTGACAACTCTCAAGAAGCGCGCCGAAATGCACTTCTTAAAAACGGGCGCATGACGGACGCCGTAATAATTGATACGGAAATAAATGAAGCGGGCGAAGAGATCGTCCATCTTGTTTACAATGTGCAAGGCGTCGATTTTGAGTCGTCGGAAATACTAACAGACGAACAGCGCCTGGATCAATTGAAATACGCTCCCGGCGCGACTGTAACCGTTCGTTTTGATCCTCGAAATCATGGGAATTCGATCCTGGTTTAGATTTTTGATTAGGGCAAGCGATTTGTTCGATTTGCTGATTTTCAATTGCCATTGGCTTTAGCTAGTGGGTAAAGCAAAGGCAAAGAAGGCTTTAGCCGAAGAACCTCCAAATTACTTTTATCGTGATTTAGCTAAAGCTGGGTTGATATAATCCATTCGATAGAGTTTGGCTAAAGGCGTGGCCAATCCTCTAAATGTCCCACTAGCTAAAGCTAGTGGCAAATTAAAGAACCCCGTGGCAAGTAATCGAAACCCGTTATGTTCAAAAAAATTCTGATCGCAAACCGAGGTGAAATTGCAGTACGCATTATCCGCGCTTGCCGCGAAATGGGGATCGTGACGGTCGCCGTTTATTCGGAAGCGGATAGCGATGCGCTTCATGTCCGAATGGCAGATGAGGCTTTTTTGGTTGGGAAAGCGCCTTCAAATGAAAGCTATTTGCGTTGGGAAAAGATATTAGAAGTTGCCACGGAATCAAAAACGGATGCGATCCATCCGGGTTACGGGTTTTTGTCAGAGAATGCGGAGTTTGTCAGAAACGTGACAAAAGCCGGTATTACATTTATCGGGCCGTCGCCTGAAGCAATGGAAGCAATGGGCGGGAAAATATCGGCGCGCAAGATCGCGATCGCAGCGGATGTTCCGGTTGTGCCGGGTACTACTGCGCCTTTGACAAGTTTTGACGAAGCACGCGATGTCGCGGAAAGTTTTGGCTATCCGGTAATGCTAAAAGCGTCGGCAGGCGGCGGCGGAAAAGGAATGCGTTTTGTCGCTGAAGAAAGCGAACTGAGATCTGCATTGGAAAATTCAAAAGCTGAAGCACTGGCGAGTTTTGGTGATGATGCGGTATATGTCGAAAAAGCCGTTTTGCTTCCAAGACATATCGAGATCCAAATAATCAGCGATTCTCACGGCAATTATGTGCATTTGGGCGAGCGAGAATGTTCGATCCAGAGACGACACCAAAAGGTGATCGAAGAAGCTCCATCTCCGATC
>JBGTEI010000016.1:0-2086 GCA_041747875.1 Pyrinomonadaceae bacterium
TTTTCGCGGCGGATATGCTGTTCGCGGGTCGCCAGCGTCAATACAAAACCGCGATTTCCGTTCTTATCGTATGCGACACCGGCAAGTCTGCCCGGCATCATCCGTACATATTGTTGCTTACATGCAAAAAGTCCGACATGCGGTCCGCCAAAACTCATCGGCACACCAAAACTTTGTCCTTCGGCGACAACGATATCTGCACCGCAGTCGCCCGGCGATCGCAATAAGCCAAACGAGATCGCTTCCGTTACGACGACGATCAAAAGTGCGCCGACTTCGTGCGCCTTATCGGCAATAACTTTGAGATCTTCGACACAGCCAAAGAAATTCGGCGATTGAATTACGATCGCGGCTGTTTCTTTGTCCAGCTTGCCAAGATCATCGATAAGTACACGACCCGATCTTGAGTCAAATCCGATCGTTCCGAGTTCGAGATCGCCGTGCTGTGTATATGTTTCGGCTACTTGGAGGTATTCGGGATGAACCGTTTTGGCTACCAAAACTTTATCGCGCTTTGTTACACGCTGAGCCATCAGAAATGCCTCGGCCATTGCCGTAGAACCGTCATACATCGACGCGTTTGCGACGTCCATTCCCGTGAGCTGGCAGACGAGCGTCTGAAACTCAAAAATATACTGTAGAGTTCCTTGTGTTACTTCCGGTTGGTACGGCGTGTAAGAGGTGAAAAACTCACTTCGCTGAATCAGATAATCAACGATCGTCGGCGAAAAATGTGAATACACACCTCCGCCGAGGAATGAGGTTTTTCGGGCAGCAGGGTTGTTGCCGGCAAACTCATTCATCGATTCGATCACTTCATTTTCGGCAAGCGGTTCAGTTACGTCTAACTTGCGGTTTAACAAAACATCGGCAGGAATTGAACGAAAAAGTTCTTCCGCCGATGTAAGTCCGATTTCCGCGAGCATTTCCTGGCGCTCTTCTGGCGAAATTGGAATATATCTCATAAAATATTGGTGAATCGTGATTAGGGAATAGTTAAGAGAACTAATGTCCCCGTTCTGATCCGCGCTAAAAAAGTCGGATGATTAGTCTTCTTCAGACGTTAAAAATTCCGCGTACTCTTCAGCCGAAAGCAGAGAATCAACTTCTCCGGAATTATCCATTTTTATTTTTACCATCCAACCGTCGCCGTATGGATCGTCGTTAACAACTTCGGGGGTGTCGTTGAGGTCACCATTTGATTCGACGACTTCACCGGCAAGCGGTGTGAATATCTCAGAAACCGCTTTAACCGATTCGACCGAACCGAATGCTTCATGGGCATCGAAATTTTCACCGTCGTTTGGTAGTTCGACGTAAACAACATCCCCAAGCGATTCCTGCGCGTAATCTGTGATACCGATCACTGCGTTATCGCCTTCAATTCGGATCCACTCGTGATCCTTACTGTATTTCAAATCGTCCGGAATATTTGCCATAATATTAATCTTCCAAATTGGTATAATTCATTTCCAAAGTATTTGAGAAAACCCAAAAAAAGATTCGTGTTTTCGCCAAAAAAACGCTTAAAAGTAAGATCCGATAAATAGTATCTTAACCACTATTTTTCCCTTTTATAAAATGGCGTGGGAACAATTTCCGCTGCCAGTTGTCTTCCGCGTACATCAATTTTAATCTCTTGACCGATGTTTGCAAACTCAACCGGAACAAAAGCTAAACCAATATTTTTCTTCAAATAAGGTGCCGGACTTCCTGACGTAACCTGTCCGACTTTTTCGCCATTAACGTAGACATCAAAGCCGTCGCGAGCGATCCCGCGGTCCTTAACCTCAAAACCGACAAGCTTTCGCTGAAGACCCTCTGACTTTTGCGCAAGCAGAGCGTCGCGGCCGATAAAGTCGGTTTTCAATTTACATATCCAGCCAAGATTCGCTTCAAGAGGCGTAATTTCATCACTGATCTCATGACCGTAAAGCGACATACCAGACTCAAGCCGAAGCGTATTTCTCGACGCCAGACCGCAGGGAAGTATTCCTTCTTCGGTCCCGTAATTTCCGACATCCAGAAATTTATTCCAAAGCTGCACGGCGTTTGAAGCATCCGCATATACCTCAAACCCGTCTTC
>JBGTEI010000017.1:0-7563 GCA_041747875.1 Pyrinomonadaceae bacterium
TCGACCGTCGCGTGATTCATTCGGATGTTCCCAACGGGTAGGGTTTTTTGACCACTCTTCAAATGATTTTTCCAAATGGAACTGAACCGTATAGATCATCTGACCATCAGAACTCTTGACCATCATCTGGTTGTCACAAAGATATGATTTTGCGAGCTGTTTAAAGCCCTTTGGAATTCCAACAACCTGAAGTCCATGATTCTGCCAGACACGCAAAATATCATCTTGTACCGTATATATTTGCCAAATACCACTTTCTTTATCTGAAATTCCGGCAAATATCGGATCACTTGAATCCGTGATCTTAACAAAACGATATTGAGATTCAACTATCCTGTCCGTGCGCTTTTCACTTGGCTTTAGATTATCCAGAGTTTCCAGTTTTGCGCCGAAAGATTCTCCGATCAACTGATGAGCACCGCAAATACCCAGCACGGGAATCTTAGTATCTATGATAAATTCTTTAAAACTCGCCAAATATTCCGGATTGTAATAGTCGAAATCAGAAAGAGTTCCGCTCATTACAATTGCATCAGGATTAAAGCTTTCCGCGGCGGCTGCGATCTCGGAAAGGTGAACGGTAAGCGCTTTCGGCTGTTTTACAAGCCTATGAATATTCTTTGCGATGTTGTCGCAGGCCATTTGAGAAAGCCATGTTTCAAGCCTTAAATGACTCTTCAATGTGTCTTGGAGTTCAGCTTTCGCGACGTCTGACGTGTCGCTTTCATAGCGCAACAGATTGTTTACGATCAAAACACGCGCATGATCTATCCGTTTTTCGATCGGTTCATACCTACAAAAAGTTTGCTTATTGTAAGGAAACGGAAGGTTTTCAGTTTTGTTGATGGGTGTTGCGTCAAGCATAATCTCTCGTGCATTTTACCACTTTTGGAATTTGTAACCTAGCCAAAAGCGCAAATAAATACGTACGATGTGATGTGGGAATTAATCCTCACGTTGTTTTGTGCTTTGATTAAAACTCGGCATTTTTGGTCCCGGTCCGATAATTCTGATCTGCTTTCTGATGCTCTTTATAAGAGATGCCCTCATCCTGCCTTTAACCTGCGGAGTCTTTTCAACGGACGCTTTTTCCAATATCAAAAGGGTTTTTTGCCAGGAAGATTCTAGTTCATCAGCGATTCCGGAGATCCGCGAGATATCGTATGGAATTGCAAAATCCCTAATTCCCAACCGCGCGAAAACTCTTAAATATCGGGCGGTAGAAAGTTCGGGGCAGGCAAAACTCATATTTCGCACCTTCATCTCGATTCCAAGGAGCGAATACTGGATCTCGACAGCATTTTCCTTTTCCTGAATATCCAAAAAATGCGAACGGGTTCGCTGCGTACGGATCTTTTCCCGATAAATGAACGGGATCCATTCGTCTGCCATTTTACGTTGAATTTCTTCAGGAATACTCATTTAGGGTGTGAGTTCGTTAATTTTCTGCTGAAAAAGATCGAAGTATTTTCCTACGTGGATTCCGTCCATAATTGTATGATTTACCTCAACCGAAACAGGCATCTTCTTCAAGTTTTGATCGTCAAAAAACTTTCCGAAAACTATTCTCGGAACCGTCTGGGTTTTATCAAAACGCGTCGCGTGTTTAAAACTCGTAAACGAAACCCAAGGAATAACCGAATAATAGATCAGGTCGACCCGGTCGGTCTCGACATCAAATGATCTTAGTTTTTCGTACTTCGTTCTCGCCAAACGTCCATCTCTGTTAAATTCGAAAACCGTATCTCTTTGCTCAAAATAACAAAACGAAAACGTTTCATCTTCGTGGAGGATCGTCTGAGTAGATTCTATTTTATCAAATCGAACGAGTCTTCCGTTTTCGAGGCGTATTCTAAATTCAGGGATGTGATTGACGACTTTTTGTGAGTAAAACAGACAGGCGAGTGAGAAAGAAATATCATTTTCTTTTGAGAAACGGTAAAGACTGGTAACGTCAAGATTCGCGGTCATATTAAAAAAAGGATCTTCAAAGTCTCTGAAAAACTCGTAGGTCTCCTTTCGTTTCCATTTCTCAACGTCGATTTCTTTACTCATCTTAGTTTCCGGTCGATGCCCAATTGGTTTTTAGTTCGTCAACCGTTCCGTTAAAAACATTAATGTCCATATCGCTCAAAGTTCCGGGCACCCGGTAAAGACATTCTTTATCATCAGCACAATTGATCTCGCTTGAAAATTGCCAGAATTTGTATTTCTTCCAAATACCGACCGGAAAATCGGTAACGTGGCTTTTGAAACGTGCATACCAGAGTTGTGTTTTCGTCAGAATTTCATCGTTAGCATGATTTTGTGAAAGATCCAAAACGACGGACTGATTTGCATAAAATATGGGATAACGCCCCGTTTTTTCCTTTATTACGTTTAGGAAAGTTTTGATCTCATCTGCCGATACGCGATATTTCTCAACACCACATTTTGAGTATGTCGTACATTCGACATCGAGTGCCATTATTTCACCGGCTGAATTGCCGATCGTCGCCAAATAAAAATTTGCCTGTTTAACCGGATCACCTTTTTTGAGCAAATGATAAGAGCCCCATTTATACCCAAGTGCTTTTGCAGTCTGTCGCCTGGTTGAATAAGCCGGGTCGTTAAAATCATCGCCCTCAGTTGCTTTGTGGATTATTCCGGCAACCCGCGCATCTTTTCGCATTTCCGCCCAGTCGATAGAATTGTTATAAAATGCATCAATGACGATCGCAGTATCGAGCTGTTTCCACGGCTCATTAAAATGCAGATCCGTCTGGCCCGTAATAAGAACCGGGGCTGCAAGACAAAGAAGAGCAGCAAGAAATTGGTTTTTCTTTTTGCTCTTCATAATAATTCTTGTAAATTCGCGCTATTTTAAACCGGCACTTACGGGAGGCTGCGAAAAGGTCTTGATCGTACTATTGCCAAATAATCCGAGATAAAATACTCCAAGTACCGTTATCACCAATACAACGCCCAAAGCAGCAGGGATCTTGGGCGCGAGCCAGTGAGTCGTTCTTTCTTTGAAAAACATCACGACGATCAGACGCAGATAGTAGTAAGCCGAGATGGCCGTATTCACAACCGCTATCACCACAAGTATCGTCAGCATCGTGCTGCCGGCTTCAAGTGCGGGACGAAAAACCAACACTTTTCCGATAAATCCTGCCGTCAATGGCAGACCTAAAAGCGAAAGCATAAATAACGAAAGCGTAAATGCCAAAACCGGTGATTTGAAACCGATACCGTTATAATCCTCAAACTCAGTTCTTCGGTCATTCTTCTCGCCGAGCAATGTAACGACGGCAAGCGCGCCGAGGTTTGTCACGGCGTATGTGAGCATATAAAACGCAACTGCGGCGATAGCTTCGTCACGACCCGTTGTTGTGACGGCAACACCCGCACCGATAAATCCGACAAGCGCATAACCGGCATGAGAGATCGAAGAGTATGCCAGCATCCGCTTAACATTATTCTGAACGATCGCTGCGACATTTCCGACAACCATCGTCAGGATCGCCATGATCGTCAGCGCCGTGATCCATGAATCATGCAAATAACCCGAAGCCTGTACTCCGGCGATCAATGGAAAGCCGAGGACGAATACTCTCAAAAATGAGGCAAATCCGGCAGCCTTCGGCCCTGCTGACATAAACGCCATAACGGGTGTCGGTGCGCCTTCATATACATCCGGCGTCCAGACATGAAAGGGAACGGTGGCGATCTTAAATCCAAAGCCTACCAGAAGCATTGCTGCGCCAACAAGGAGCAGCGCAGGGAAGTTTGCCTCGCCAACTTTTGCGGCGATCTGCGTTAAATTTGTCGAACCCGTAGCACCATAAATGAGTGCCATTCCGTAGAGCAAAAATGCGGATGCATAGGATCCAAGAATAAAATACTTCATCGACGATTCGTTAGAACGAAGGTCGCGCTTTCTCATACCCGCCATTACGTACGTAGCGATGGTAAGCGTCTCGAGTCCGAGGAAGATGATCACAAGATCATTTCCCGAGGCCATAAACATCATGCCGACTGTCGCAAAGAGCAGCATTGTGTGATATTCGCCGGCGGGGACATTTTCCTGTTCTACCCAAATGCTTGAAATTAAGATAGTTATCGCCGTAACAAAAAGGAAAACTAGCGTAAAACTGATCCTTAAACCGTCTGTTACGATCATTCCGTTAAATGCACTCTTTGGCATATTCGGATCGGACCAAATTGCCATCAGCGCGATCGCTGATGCGATAATTCCGATGATCGCGATAACACCCGTGATTCGCAGCCGGTTTGGCTTATAACTGTCAAAAACCATCAGGACGATTCCAAACAGGGCGAGGATCATCTCCGGTAAAACGATCGGAATGTTTATATTTGGATCAACTAGATCTGCTAGGAAAATCGTATTCATCTTAAAATTAAATAAAGCAAAAAACTCTTTATATAGTTACCTTAATGTGATTCTTTCTTTTCGGGTTTGAGCTCCGTAATTGTGCCGCCTTTGGTCTCACCGATAACCCGTTTTTGGATCGCAACGATGCTGTTCTTTGATACTTCGAGAATCGGTTTTGGATAAACTCCCATCAGCACCATCAATATCAGCAGCGGCACCATCAAGCCGATCTCTCTTGCGCTTAGATCAAGTAGCCCGCGATTCTTTTCGTTTGCAACTTTTCCAAAAAATACCCGTTGTACCATCCACAAGAGATAAACCGCTGCAAAAATAACGCCTGTTCCTGCAAACATTGCTGCCACTTCGTTCATACTTCCGGGCAGGATCGTCGATTGCCACATGCCGAGCATTATCAGGAATTCACCGACAAATCCGTTTAGGAACGGCAAACCGATCGACGCCATAGTTGTAATTACAAAAAGAGTCGCATAGACCGGCATGATCGCGGAAAGTCCGCCGTATTCAGAAATAAGCCTTGTGTGACGCCGTTCATAAATGAAGCCGACCAGCAAGAATAGCGCTCCTGTCGTTACGCCGTGCGCGAGCATCGTGTAAAGTGCTCCCTGCATTCCCAGTTCGGTAAAAGAGAACATTCCAAGGATGACAAATCCCATGTGCGCGATCGAAGAATAGGCGACGAGCCGTTTTATATCCGGTTGAACCATTGCGACCAGCGCGCCGTAAATAATTCCAACTATAGCGAGAATAATAAAAACCCACGCAAATTCGCGCGAAGCTTCGGGAAAGAGCGTAAAGTTAAAACGCATCAATCCGTATGTTCCCATCTTCAAAAGAACAGCCGCAAGGATCACCGAACCCGCCGTCGGAGCTTCGGTATGCGCATCGGGCAGCCATGTATGAAAAGGAAATAACGGAACCTTGATCGAGAATGCTAGTGCAAACGCAAGGAAGAGCAAGACACCGGTGCTTCCTGCGAAGACAAGTTTTCCTGATTCAACTGCACCAAGAAGTGTAACAAAATCAAACGTTCCGACCCCGCCGTTTACATTTGCGTACAAATAGTAAAGCGATATGATCGCAACCAGCATTAGCAAACTGCCCAATGCTGTAAAAATAAAAAACTTGACCGTAGCGTATATTCGATTGCTTCCGCCCCAGATTCCGATCAGGAAAAACATCGGAACAAGCGAGGCTTCGAAGAACAAATAGAAGACAAGCAGATCAAGCGATACAAATACGCCGATCATCGCGCTTTCAAGCAGCAATATAAATGCAAAAAATGCCGTATGGTGTTTATCGACCGAATTCCAGGTCGAAAGAACGGCGATCGGCATAATGAACGTTGTCAGGATCACCAGCCAAAAGCTAAATCCATCGATGCCGACATGATAGTTCGTGTTTATCGCTTCGATCCATGGGATATTTTTTACGTACTGAAATCCGCCTCCGGAAATTCCGCTTCCACGGAAAAGAAATAACGAATAGAGGAAGTTTGCGGTCGTGAAAACCAACGCAAGCCACTTCAGATGATCTACTTCTTTCCAGAACAGACTATGTCCAACGATCGCCACCGCGCCCAAAGCCGGGACCAGGATGAGGATCGTCAAAAGATTTTCCGCCATAAAATCCATAATTCTTTATTCAATCACGACAATCTTGCGCCGCTACGATACCAACTTAAATCCGTAGTAAATAAAATAGCCAATGACGATCAGCGCACCGAGCAAAATCATCGCTGCGTATGATCTTACAAAACCGACCTGAATCCTTCGCGTGATCGATCCTAACTCTGCGACAAAGCTTCCGATCCCGTTTACCGTTCCATCGACAAATCCGACATCAAATCCTTGCCACAATCCTGTTCTCGAAAGGCGCGTGATCGGATCGACGATCCCTTTGTTGTATATTTCGTCGAGATACCATTTCTTTTGAAGAACTTTTGGCATCGTTTTGAGCGGGTTTTTCTTAAAATAGACAAAACCGCCGGCGACACCGCAAATTGCCAATAGGAGCGAAAGTCCCGCAAGTATTCTTTCATTACGGATCTCGACGGGATCATGTGCCGCGTGTTCTGCCGCTGCAGGCGCTTCCGTAGCAGCGTGCCCGGTCGTCTCGGCTCCGTGCGAATCAGTTCCAACCTTTGCAATTATTGGGTCCAGCGTATGTTCAAAAACATTCACGTCTCCGGCGCCGACCATTGAACTAACTGCATACGGGATCCCAACAAGTCCGCCAACCGTCGCTAGAACCGCCAGTACAACGAGCGGAACCGTCATCGACCAGGGCGATTCGTGCGGTTTGAAATCCGCCGGAATATGGTGATGTTCTTCGTCATCATCTCCGTGATCGTCATGTTCTTCGGGCAATTCATCGTGGAATCTTTCACTTCCCCAGAATGTCATGACCATCATCCGCGTCATGTAAACGGCGGTTAAAATCGCTGTCACAACACCGACGACCCACAACAGCCACGTGTAATTCCCAAACTCAGTATTCGCAAATGTTTTATAAAGGATCTCGTCTTTTGAAAAGAAACCCGAAAACGGAAAAATACCTGCGATCGCGATCCATCCGGCAACCATCGTGAAAAACGTGATCGGCATGTACTTTTTAAGGTTACCCATCTTACGCATGTCCTGTTCGTGATGCATTCCGTGAATGACGGAACCCGAACCAAGAAAGAGAAGCGCCTTAAAGAACGCGTGTGTCATCACGTGGAAGATCGCCGCACCAAATGCGCCGACTCCGCAAGCGAGAAACATATAGCCGAGTTGCGAGACAGTTGAATACGCTAGAACTTTCTTGATGTCTGTTTGCGCGATCGCGATCGTCGCTGCAAACAACGCCGTCGCCGCTCCAACGGTTGCAACGATCGCCATTGCCGTTGGAGCATTCTGAAAAATGATGTTGCTTCTAACAACCAAATAAACGCCTGCCGTCACCATCGTCGCCGCGTGGATAAGCGCTGAAACCGGCGTCGGTCCGGCCATCGCATCCGGAAGCCATGTAAGAAGCGGGATCTGCGCAGATTTTCCGGTTGCGCCGATAAAGAAGAGAAGTGCCGCTGAAGTCATTCCGCCTGCAAAAATAACGCTCCAGGTAAATGGATCAGCAACGGAAATGTTTTGAGAAACCCAAGTGAAGACGCTTTGAACTTCTACGCC
>JBGTEI010000018.1:0-7102 GCA_041747875.1 Pyrinomonadaceae bacterium
TCCTTAAATTCCTTTTCAAGCTTTGGATCGTCGAGCCTGAGGTCAAACGAAAGATTCAAGACTGTCGCATCTTTCTTGTCGTCGTATATTACGGAAAACAATTCCACATTCTCAAAAGATCTTATTGCAGTTTCCAGTTCCGGAACGGATTTTGTTTGCGAATGCGCAAGACCCGCGCAGCAAAAGATAAGCGCAGCTATCCAAAAAGATCTTCGTGAATCAAACATAATTAATGCGTTAGACGTTGAACCTAAAATCGACGATATCACCTTCCTGCATGATATATTCTTTGCCTTCGAGCCGCACCAAGCCTTTTTCCCGGGCTGCGGATCGTGTGCCGACGCTTACAATATCATCGTACGAAACGATCTCGGCGCGTATAAATCCGCGCTCAATATCAGAGTGAATTTCGCCCGCAGCTTTTTGCGCTTTTGTTCCAACCGGGATCGTCCATGCCCTTACCTCCTTTTCACCCGCCGTCAGGAAAGACATCAAACCGAGCAATTTGTAAGCGGACTTTATCATTTTATCGACACCGCTTGACGAAACTCCGAGGTCATTCAAATACTCCATTCTTTCCGCTTCTTCAAGCGAAACGAGCTCCTCTTCAAGCCTCGCGCAAATGACGACCGTTTCTGCACTCTCTGCCGCCGCTCTTTCTTTTACGGCTTTTACATGTGGGTTAGAATCCGGATCAGCTAAAGAATCTTCATCGACATTTGCCGCATAGATCGTCGGTTTTGACGTTAGAAAAAAGAATTGGCGCGCGATGATCTTATCGTCGTCAGAAAGATCCGCCGATCTTGCCGGGCGGCCGTCTTCAAGAACTGGAAGAATTTTTTCAAGCACGGCAAGTTCTTTCTGCGCATCTTTATCTCCCGATTTTGCAGAACGCGCCGCCTTATCACGTCGCTTTTCTGCCGAAGCGAGATCGGCGAGCGCAAGCTCGATCTGGATCGTTTCAATATCGCGGATCGGATCTACCGAGCCTTCGACGTGATGAACATTTTCATCTTCAAAACACCGCGCAACCTGAATCACAGCGTGCGTTTCGCGAATGTTTGCGAGAAACTGGTTTCCAAGGCCTTCGCCTTTTGAAGCTCCGCGGACGAGCCCTGCGATATCGACGAATTCGACTGTTGCGTGAATTGTTTTTTGAGCGTTATTCAGCTTTTGTAAAACGGCGAGACGTTCATCCGGCACGACGACGATACCGATATTTGGTTCGATCGTTGCAAACGGGTAGTTTGCCGCAAGCGCCGTTTGTTGTGCGGTCAGAGCATTAAAAAGAGTCGATTTTCCGACGTTGGGAAGTCCAACGATTCCAACTTGTAGCATAATTTAATCAGTTCCGGCGTTTCGCCGATGTTCCTTACAAAATTCCAAACTAGTAATTCTAAACTCTACCGCCCGTTTTGAGAAATCAAGAAACTGTGGCTTAATTTTGTAGGACACCTAATCGTATCCTTTTCAATATATAAATGCTCATTTCTTCTGCGACAATTTTGTTATTAACAGCAAGCGGCGTGTTTTTAACGTATCTTTTTTCGAAAGACGAAACTTTTCTTTGGCGGCTTGCGGCAGGAAATATCGTCGGCTCCGCGGTTTTCGGCTTAGTGTGTTTTTTGACCGCGAGCGCTTTTGGGCTCTCGGTATCAGTAGTTTTGATCTCGCTTTTCATCGTTTCGCTTTCGCTTATTTTACTAAAGCACAAGGATATAAAACGGCAGTTTAAGTCTGACTGGCAGCGGGCAAAGGATAAAACTCAGGGCGGAGGAATTAAAAAATTCTGGCGTCTTTGTTACTACGTATTCTTTGTAGTCTTATTTATCGCGTTTTTTGATCGGGCGATGATAATAGGTAGTGACGGGATATTTACCGGCGCGTCTCAGAATCTTGGCGATCTTCCTTATCATCTCGGTGCGATATTTTCTTTTTCCGAAGGCAATAATTTTCCGCCGCAGAATCCTTCCTTTGCAAACGCGAAATTTACTTACCCGTTTATCGCGGATTTTCTTACGGCATCTATTGTAAAACTTGGCGCCGATGTGAAAACGGCGATGTTAGTACAGAATGTGACGTGGGCATTTTCGCTTCTGATAATACTGGAAAGTTTTGTACGCAAGATCACTGATAACAAACTCGCCGGAAAGATCGCACCGGCTTTGATGTTCTTTAGCGGCGGACTGGGTTTTCTTTGGTTCTTTAAAGACTATTGGTATGGGGCGCAGAGTCTTTTTGATATTCTTTGGAGCCTTCCGCGGGATTATACGATCAGCGATAATTTCCGTTGGGGAAATTCACTGGTGACGCTCTTTATTACCCAGCGGAGTCTGCTTATTGGTATGCCGCTCGCCATCATCGTGCTTGGAAGAATTTGGGAGATATTAGAAAACGGCATAAAAATTGGTTCGCAGTTAAACGCGGATTCTGAAGATTTGAGGAAAAAAGATAAACGGGAAAGTGCAAAGAAAACCACTGCGGGATTTTCACATTATCTTTCGCCGTTTATCGTTGGAATTCTTGCCGGTACGCTGCCGCTGATCCATGCGCACAGTTTAGCGGTGTTATTTGTCGTTTCGGCATTTTGGTTTTTCTTTAGTCTGGAAAACTGGAAAGAATGGATCGCATTCGCAATTGGGGTTGCGGTCATTGCGTTGCCGGAATTGTTTTGGATCCTATCGGGAAGCGCCACGCATACGAGCGAATTTGTAGGCTGGCATTTTGGTTGGGACGCGCGGGAGAGCAATGTCGTCTGGTTCTGGATAAAGAATACGGGGGTATTTATTCCGCTATTGATTGCGGTCGGGGTTTTAAGAGTTTTCCCGCAAAGGCGCAAAGACGCGAAGGAAAAACAAGGGGGATCGGATTCTGCAAAAGCCAATCAAGAAAACAAATCCAAAGCCGGTGACATTATCAATTTTCCATTATCAACTATCCATTTCATCTTCCTCCTCCCGTTTCTATTCCTTTTCCTGATCACAAATATCGCAAAATTTGCGCCCTGGGAATGGGACAATATCAAGGTTTTGATCTATGCGTTTATCGGGGCGCTTCCCTTTGTCGCGCTTTTATTGGCGTGGTTCTGGGAAAAAGGAACTTTCTTTAAGATCGCGTCCGTCGGTCTGCTTTTGGTTTTAACATTTGCCGGTGGGCTGGACGTTTGGCGAACATCATCTGCACAAATTCGTAACCAGGTTTTTGATGAAGATGCTGTCGAAATGGCGGACGCGATCAGACTCCGAACGCCGCCAAACGCACTTATACTCAATGCCCCGACCTATAATTCCGCCGTCGTATTATCAGGACGACGATCGCTGATGCGTTATGTTGGACACCTTTCGTCTCATGGGATCGATTACAAAGAAAGGGAAGACGACCTTAAAAGGATCTATTCCGGCGTCGCGACAGCAGATATTTTCTTAAAGAAATACGGTATTGAGTATATTTTAATATCACCGAAGGAGCGGGAATCGCTTCAGGTAAACCAACAGTTTTTTGAGAAATTCCCCGTTGTGTTTGAGGTCGGGGAATATAAGCTCTACGAAGTTAAATGACCAATTCCGAAGACCAAAAACCAGAAATTACTCCTGAACCAGCGCAATTTATTAAAGGCTTGGTGCGCGAAAAGTGGTGGCTGATAAGCTGCACTTTTGTCACTTTTATCGCGGTGTTTTTGCGGTTTTTTCTGCTTGAACTCAAACCGCTGCACCACGACGAAGGCGTAAACGGACATTTTCTTACAACGCTTTTCCGCGAAGGGATCTATAAATACGATCCCGGGAATTATCACGGTCCCGACCTTTATTATATCTCGCTCGCATTCGCTAAAGTATTTGGATTAAATACATTTAGCGTCCGCTCAAGCGTCGCGGTATTTGGTGTTTTGACGGTCATCCTCGCGTTTTTTCTCCGCGGCTATATCGGAAAGATAGGAAGTATTTCAGCCGCATTGTTGATCGCGCTTTCGCCCGGAATGGTTTACATCTCGCGGTATTTTATCCACGAGATGTTGTTTGTCTTTTTTACCTTGAGCTTTGTCGTCGCGCTTTTATATTTTATTGAAAAACGAAAAGCGGGGATCTTTGCGGTCGGGTGGATGACGCTTTTGCTGTTAGTCTGTTTTCTACCATCAGCACTAAATTTGGCGTCGTATTATGGAAGTAAGAGTGCCGGGATCGTTTGGACATTGAGGATCACAGTATTCGTACTTGAATCAGTGTTTATCTTTCTGGTAATGCGAATGCTGCTGACCTGGGATGAAGGAAGACCGATCTATTTTATGCTCGCCTCTGCGTCTCTTGTAATGCTTTTTGCGACCAAAGAAACGGCTTTCATAACGATCGGAACGATGCTGATCGCTGGTATTTGCGTTTCGCTTTGGCAGAAGATCAATTTTGCCGAAACCATCGAAAAGAATCGTTTTAACCTTCAACTTGCCGCACAAATCCTGATCGGTCTCGGCGGCGTGATTCTCGCATACTTATTTTTTGGTCGCGTAACGAGTTTTTATAAATGGTTTTATATTCTCTTTTCCAGCCCGGACCTGCCTGACCAAAGATTTCTTTTTTACTCAATAATCTCGCTTTTATTGGTAAGCGCAGTGGCCTGGGGAATATATTTTCTGGATTTGCGTGGAAATTCCGGTTGGGCGTCAAGCAAATTCATCGAGCCGCGATGGAGTGCTTTCCGCAATGCATTTGGCGGCCAAAGAAATGCATTGATCGTGATCGCGACTGCCGTATTGGTCTTTGCGTATGTTGGCGTTTTGTTTTTTACATCATTTTTTACATTTGGCGAGGGTTTCAAACGTTCCTTTGAAGCATACGCGATCTGGAGCAAGACGGGTTCGAAAGATCATACACAGAACGGAATGATCGCCTACGTTAAATGGATGGCGCAGCTCGAATCGCCGCTCGTAATTTTGTCCGTTTTGGGAACACTGATCGCGGTGATCAAAGCGCGCCATCGTTTTGCGATGTTTGCCGGGATCTGGGCGTTCGGCCTTTTTCTTGCATACACGATCATTCCCTATAAAACGCCGTGGCTTGCGCTTTCGTTTACGCTTCCGATGTGTATTGTCGGCGGTTATGCGATCAACGAACTATTCACTTCGAGCCAAGTGCTCCACAAGATATTTGCCGCAATTCTCGCGCTTCTATCGGTTTTTGTGTTGGGATATCAAACGTACGATCTCAATTTCGTCCGGTATGACAGCGATCGAATGCCTTATGTTTATGCGCATTCGCTGCGCGGATTTGAAGATCTGATCAATGAGATCGATCGCTACGCAAAGAAAAGCGGCAGAGAAAACCGCGCAACGATCGAGATCGTCTCACCTGATTACTGGCCGATGCCTTGGTATCTAAAAGATTATGATGCTGCAAATTTCCATGGAAAACTTGTCGACGCAAACACATCCGAAATGATCGTTGCTTCAAGCACTCAGCTTGACGAACTCGTAGGAAAATACGAATCGCATTATAAATATGTCGGCACATATCCGCTGCGTCCGGGTGTCAAACTGTATCTGTTGGTGAAAAGCGACATCGCGGGAAGAAGTGCGAAAGAGATCAGCGAGATCGAGGATCTGGAATAAGGAATTTGGCCGCAGAAAGGCAGAAACCCGACAGTTATGGAGGGTGCTCGTGGTCAGAGATAATTGACAGATAAGATTTTGCCCGCGAAATACGCGAAAAGGCGCGAAAAAAAGATTTTTTACCGCAGAGGACGCGAAGAGCGCAGAGGGTTTTTGGGTATTTTGTGAGGGCGAAGGCTTGTCCTCGCCCGTGAGCGAAGCAAAAACACGTTGGAAGAGTTTGCCCGCGAATCTACGCGAATTGGCGCGAATCAGTCAGAACCCCGACAGTGATGGAGTGGGGTTCGTGGTCAAAGGTGGTTATTCCGAAAGATTTTGCCCGCGGAAAACGCGGAATAGCGCGGAAAAAAGAATGTAAAGATAAAATTGCGACATCAGTACGTCGAACGGTAGTGACCTGCTTGAAGCCGAAGAAATTGCGCACGAAAGGATACGAAAAAAGAGGTTGCCCGCAAAACTCGCGAAAAGGCGCGAAAATAGAAATTGAAAGTGTTAGGAAAGGCGTCGCATCAGTACAGCGAACGGTAGTGAGTAGCGCGACGGAGTAAAAAACGGAAGATCGAAAAATTGAGGTCGATCCATCTGATCCGAATCAATAATCCGATTTGGGCGATGGAATATTGCCGCCGTTTGGAACCAACCACATTTCGATCTCTTGTTGACGTCTGTGGCCGCCATTTATGGTAACTATGCGTTTTGAAGGAATTCCATAATTCTTAATGAGACTGTCCCGTTCCTTTTTTAATATATTTGAAATCGTTTTAGCCGAATCAACTTCGCCAAGCTTTTTCCCCTTCCTGAGAAATGCTAACCGCTCTTGCCGTTCTTCCTCATCGCAAAAAATGCAATATTGTCCATAGAAAACGATATATGCATCAAACGACGGGTTTTCTTTTAACAGACGTACATATTCGTCAAACGCGGCATTTTTCGCTTCCTCTGTATAGCCATCGATCGCACAGCAACCGCCGCCGTCATACGGCGTTGGATAATGAAAACTATCAAATAACGTCGTTTCATTGCCGACATTTTTTTCCGGAGTAGGAAACTGTCCCCCCAAATTTACCGTTTTCGGAACGACCCAAAGTTGAGTCTTTGCGACTTCGGTGATACCGCCATCAATAATTTCAAACTCATCGGGCAGCATCCCCAGGTTGTCGGTCAGGTAGTTTGAAATACGTGCCGTAAATCTAAAAGGAAATCCCATTGTTCGGCTTTTATCACCGTAAGTAACTACATATCCTTTTGAATTCGGACCGTTTCTAATATCGGAACGAAAACTCTCGTATCTCACAGATTGGGATTCCGAGTTTAGATAGCCAAACTCATCAACCAGAAATCCATCAATATGCGGAAAATCGTCCGGAGTCGCTTTTGGAATTTCACCGCCTTCAGGGACAAACCAAATTTCAACACGCTTATACCCTTCTACATATCCTCCAGCGACAGGAAAAATATCTTTTTCCTCAATACCATTTTTAATTAATTCCGACTTGGCATTGT
>JBGTEI010000019.1:0-2251 GCA_041747875.1 Pyrinomonadaceae bacterium
AGCCACCTTGGAGAATACATCAGGAAAAATCTCATCGTCCGCCAACCGTCGCGAAACGTGTGCATATGCGATGCGTGAACTTTTCTGCCGTCCGGATGGTGAGTGATCGGAACTTCCACAATATTTGCGTTGAGCAGTCCGGCTTTAATTATCATCTCGGGAGCAAATTCCATTCCCGTACATTGCTGATCGAGCCTCGCATAGAGCTCGCTTGTAAAGCCGCGAAATCCGCAATATACATCGTGAATGTTCATATCGAACCAGGTTCTGACCAAAAGCGAAAAAAACGGATTACCAAATCTTCGATGTAAGAATGACATTGAACCACGCCTGATATTCCCGCCGCCGGAAGGAAACCGGCAGCCTTGTACAAGATCAAATCCCTCTTCTAACTTTGCGATAAATTTTGGAAGCTCCGAAAAATCATGATTTTCATCAGCATCACCGATGATCACCCATTTTGCATCGGAAGCTCCTATTCCGCCCATCAGCGCATTTCCATAACCGGCTTCTTCGATCGTTACCACTCGGGCACCATTTCTCAAAGCGATCTCCCGGGACCGGTCGGTGCTGCCATTATCCGCCACAATTATTTCACTCTTTATTGAAGTATCGCTTAGCGCCTGATTCGCTTTGACGAGGCAGTTTTCGAGCGTGTCTTCCTCATTTCGGCAAGGAATTACGAGTGAGAGTTGAATTGCTGATGTTGAAGTCATAAGAAATCTAACGTTGATCGCCGGAAAGAGATTTATCTGCTGACCAAGCCAGTAATCCTATCAGAACCCACAAATGACGAGCATTCTCGTACGAACCAAAAAAACCCTGATAGATAAAAGTTGAAACAAATGCGATAGCTAAAGACGTCCGAATAACATCCCTTTTATCTTGAAAACCAAGAGATCCCGATCCTTTTAAAAGGAAAATACAGATAAACAAAAGTGCCAAAAAACCTAAGATTCCCGATTGGCCCAGAACATTTAACCACATCTGATGTGAATCGGTAATATAGATCCTTTGCCCGGAAGGCAGAGTATATGACGTGTGAGCAATGTCGGTTTCAAGACCTTTCCCGAAGATCGGATCTTCCAAAAAAGTATCGATCGAGTTTTTCCAGGCGATCGCGCGTATTGAAGGTTCAACGCCTATGTTTTGTATACTAACTCCGGCATTCGGAACCAGAAGTTTTGGATAAGCGGCCGCAGAAACGAAAAATAACACAGCTCCGATAATTCCGGCGGCGCAGCTTAAACGGCCAAATGTCTTTTTCCCCCGCGCTTCGAATTCATAGTAATACCAAATTCCGACCGCAAAAAATACGCCGCCGATCCCGGGCGAAATTGTAAAGGCTGTCGCGACAGCAAAGACCGGTACAATTGCAATAAACATCCAGGTTCTTATCCATTTCAGTTTAAAAGCCGTCAAAAGGAAAACCCAGCTTATCGTCAGATAATGACAATACATATTCGGATTCAAAAACGAGCTTTGGATCCGCGGATAATTTCCCGTTGGAAGTGTGCCGAATTGTGAAAGCGTCAGGGTCAGAAGAGAATTTGACCGGTCGAAATAGAAAAGGAAAATTGTGACAACGCTGACGAGTGAAACAATAGATGAAGCCGTGATCCATACAAGCGCAACCTTTTTTACGTCTTCAGTTCTCGATATCCAAACAAACGTTAAAATTGCCGTCGCGATCAAATAAATCTCGCCGACAAGTTTTACAGCGCTGATCTTTGGCGCGACACTAAAGATCGTCGATAAAACCAGCGCAGCCGCGTAAAAGGTCAGGGGAATATAAAACCATCTGAATTTTGGTATTTCTTTCCTAAAGGCTAACTGCAGTATTAGGATCAGAGACGCCGCAAGGAAAACAATTTCCGTGAGCAATATCTTCTGTCCGAAAATGCGCGTAGAAACAACATTTACAAACGGAAGCGAAAATATTAAAAGCAGAAATGTAAAATTTGTTATCTTTGTCAGCATTCGGGATCCGCCGGATCAAAAAGTGGTTGTAACCTTCGAAAGCGAACGCGGCTTGTCAGGGTCAAGTCCTTTTGCGGCCGACAGCATCGCGACAAAAAGCTGTCCCGGAATAATAAAGGGTATCGGCGATAAGATTTCACTGATCTCTTTCGGCATCATCAGAGAATTCGAACTGAGCTTCGCGATTCTCGGATCATTTGTGATCGACAAACTATCGGCATTTAATTCCGTGAGGTTTTTGAGCAATCTGATGCTGCTCTCATCGGTTACG
>JBGTEI010000020.1:0-14207 GCA_041747875.1 Pyrinomonadaceae bacterium
GTGGCCGCCGAAGCGATCGAATTTGCATTTAATGAGCTTGATTCGCTCGGAACGGAGATAAATAATCTGCGCGATAATAGCGATGAAGATGTATGCGTAGTTGGCTATTTTGACCAAAGGATCGACGATGAAGATGTAAAACGTGCGCTTGATGACGCGCTTAGGATCTACAATGTCTCGCCCGATGAAATAAGAAGCATCGGATCAAATGAAGTAGAAAATGAGGATTGGCTCGCCGAATGGAAAAAACACTGGAAGCCGACCGAAACCGATCAATTTATCATCTCGCCGCCGTGGGAAACAGTCGAAACAGATACAAAACATATTATTAATATTGAGCCGAATATGGCATTTGGTACCGGAACTCACGAAACTACCAAACTCTGTTTGCGGGCGATCGAAAGATATTACTCGCCCGGAATGAGTTTTCTCGACGTTGGAACAGGTACGGGGATATTAGCGATCGCCGCTTCAAAATTAACGGCGCAAGACGGGGTCGAAATTATCGCGTGTGATACCGATCACGATTCGGTAAAGATCGCAAAGGAAAACGCCGCTCTTAATGATGCAGGCGGGATAGCGTTTTTTGAAGGACCTATTTCAAGCGAAACTACCGCGTGCGACTTTGTCTGCGCAAATGTTACGGCCGATGTGATAATTCCAATGCTCCCGCTTTTGTTTGAAAAATCGAAAAAGGTGCTGGTTTTATCGGGAATTCTTGTGGAGCAGGAAGATGAGGTTTTAACCGCTATAACGAAATATGAAAGCGCGATCCCGAGTATTGAGATCGATGGTGAATGGATCTCTGTCGTTATCGAAACTACGGGGAATAAGCGCGACTAGTTTTCAGGTTTTGGCTGATTCGCTTCGCGAATATCACCGTCATCCGCAATACTAAACGCCGGTTTTATAGGCTGGATCTTCTTTTTCGAATTCCCTATGCGCAGAGTCGGCGGCAATGAAGGCGGCGATATCTCAAACGGCGAAAGCGCTTCACTTCGTTTTAATATCGCGCCACCGCGTCCGGCAACCCAAAGACTCGTTCCGCCTCGATACTCGATAGATTGAAGCGAATTACTCGTTATATTTGGCTGAATTTGCCACGTTTCACCGCCGTCTTTTGTCCGTATAACTCGGCCAAGCGCCCCAACGGCGATCGCATCACGGCTCCCGTAAACCTGCACATCATAAAGATTTACATTTACGGGCGATTCCATATCCTGCCACGTTTCGCCGCCGTCTGAGGTAGTCAAAATCGTTCCTCCGTCGCCGACTACGATCCCGCGCTTTTCATCTAGAAATGAAACGTTTTCAAGCCATTCTCTGGTACCCGAAGGCATTCTTTCCCAATAAGCGCCGCGCGTATCGGATCTGAGAATGGTGCCGTTTGAACCAACAGCAAAACCCACATTCTCACTTACAAAATCAACGTCATAAAGATCTTCAGTAGTTCCTGAGATCCCTTTACCCCAACTCTCGCCGCGGTTGTTTGTACGTAAAACTTTTCCCTTATCGCCTACTATAAATCCGATCTCCGCATCGATAAACGTTATTGCATTGAGCGATTCGTCCGTGCCGGAATAAACCTGGATCCAAGGTTCGCCGCCTGTGTTAGTAAGCCAAAGCCTTCCCCGCGTGCCGATCGCCCAACCTATTTCCTTATTAAAAAAGAACATATCATTGATATCGTCACGCCCGCCGATGCTCAATCTCTGCCAGCTGTAGCCGCCGTCATCGGTGCGTACGATCAATCCTTCGTCGCCGACCGCCCAGCCCGTAAAATTATCGGTGAAATACATCGAAACCAGCTTTGGATTTGTTCTGACATTAAACGGAAGCCATGTATTTCCCTGATCTTCGGTAAGCCAGACTTTCCCGTTGCTGTCCGTCATAAAGCCTTTTTCGTCGTTTGCAAAATAAAGCGAAAGAAGATCCACCGTGCTGAAAATGTTTGTCTGCTTCCAGGTTTCGCCGCCATCGCCGCTTTTCACAACACATCCACCAAAACCGATCGCAATAATATTTTCCGCCGAGAGAAATACGGCGTCAGACATTAAATAATCGCCGCACGGCTGACTTCTTTCCCAGGTTTCGCCACCATCTTTTGAGGAAATTACGACACCATTTTTTCCGATCGCGATCGCGCGATCATCTTTAAAGGCTGATATTTTGAGGAGATCGGAATATGTAGGAGTTTCCTTCTTTTCCCAGGTTTTCCCGCCATCCATTGATCTTAAAATTGTGCCGTTTGTGCCGGCGATCCATCCGTCCTGATAAGCTTCACCGCTAAAAGTTATCGAATAGAAATGTTCCTTAAAGTCGTTTGGAATTTCGGTCCAGTCTTTACCGCCATTTTCTGTAAGGAAGATCGCACTTCGCGAACCTACGACAAATGCATTCTTCTCGTCTTTTACAAAAACTGCCGAAAGCGAAGTTCTGGCCGGGGCATTTTGTTCTACCCAATCGAAACCTCCATTCTCCGTCCGCAAAAGTGCGCTATCACCGCCAACTGCGTACCCGACCTTTGATTGTTTTGCAAAATGTATCGCATTGAGAGTGTTACCCTGCGGAAGCGGATTCTGCCAGACCCATCCCGATGAAGAGTTTTTCTGCGATAAAATTGGCGTCACAAAGATGCACGATGCGCAGACAAAAAAAGTCGAAATAATAATTCCGATCCTTTTCAGTTTTAGGTTGTGATCTACGTATTTCACTTTCAAATTTCCTGAACGCCGATCTCCAGCACTGCTTCGTCAATAAATTCTTCGTCAACCCGTCCTAACTCGGCAGTCTTGCGCGCAATGTCATCGGCCACTTCCTGCACTTCATGCCCGGAATGTCCTTTTACCCATTCCCACGACACTTTATGCTTTGCCGCCGCATTTTCAAGCCGCCTCCACCAATCATGGTTTGTTTTCTTTCGAAAATTCCCAAGCATCGTTTCCACAACATACCGCGAATCGCTCAAAACGCGTACTTCACACGGCTCCGATAATTGCGCCAAACCGATTTCAGCCGCCGCTATTTCCGACTGCTGATTTGTCGCCTCGCCGAGATATTTTGCAAACCCGCGCCAGTATCCTTCGTAACCGAGGATTGCACAAGCCGCCGCGCGCGGTTTCAGACGCCCATTTCCAAGCGATGAACCGTCGCATACTATCGTTACTTTTTTCATAAATGCGGAACGCAGGCGACCTGCCTGCGAGTATTTGAGAAACTTAATCAAAAGCGGCTTCGATCTTAACAGATAATGCATCCCAAAGCGTCTTGCTCCCGTCCCCGATATAAGCAGTTCTTGCTAAGATCTGTTCTTTTGTGATCCCGTTTTCTTTCCAACTCTGCCCTTTGTTATTTATATTTTGAAAAACGGGAAGTACGCGGTCGATCGCACGCGCAAATTTTGCTTCGGCAGAATCACCGTTTTCCATTTCATCCCAAAGTTCAAAGAATTCCTGAGCTGTATCTTCGGGCAATATTCCAAATATCCTTCTTGCAGATTTGAGCTCATCATCTTTTGCCGCAGCTTTGGCGGCGGTGTCAAAGAAAATAATATCTCCCGCATCGATCTCGCCGATGTCGTGAACAAGAAGCATTTTTACAACGCGTTCGCGGTCGATCGGCTCATTTGCGAATTCGCTGAGAGCCATCGCGGCCACTGCGACCTGCCAGCTGTGTTCGCCGGAATTTTCATATCGATCGAGACCGACCGGTTTTATTTTTCGCGTCACGGCTTTGAGCTTTTCGAGTTCGAGAATAAATTCAAGACTTTTTTCAAGATCATTTTTCATAAAGTTCTAAACATTCTCATCGGCTTCGACCGTGATCACATTATCCACATAACCTTCAAAAGTGTCGTCGTGTGAGATGACAAAAAGCTGGTCAAACGTTTGTTTCGCAGTGATCTGGCTGATCTGTTCGGCGAGACCTTCGCGTCTTTCGGCGTCCATATTCATCGTCGGTTCATCAAAAAACGCCATTTTGATATCTGACAATTGCTTGAGCAGCGCGAGCCTGACAGAAAGTGCCGCCACCATTTGTTCACCGCCCGAAAGATTTTGAAACGGCCGTTCGTAGCCGTCTTCTTCGAGCATGATCCCGTAGTCGTCCCCCCATTTTAATGACCGCTCAGCGTTTCCCATTATGTCACGAAACATCTGATTTGCTTCGATCGAAACGTGGTGAACATAATTTCGCGCGACACGCGGTGCGGCTTCTTTTAGCGTAGTGCGGATAAATGCCGTAATATCGCGTATCTCTTCGAGGCGGTCCTTTTCCTTAAATTCGCCGATCAGTGAATTGCGGATCTCTTCGAGGCGTAGAATTTCAGATTCAAGTTCGTCTTTCCGTTTGCCTGCGTGTTCAAAATTCAGCTTTGCTTCCACAGACTTCCGTTCGATCCCGGCAAGAGCATGTTTTTCAAGCGTAAATTTCTCATGATCAAAATTGCCCGCTTCTTTCTCAAGCTCATCTTCGGCTTTTTTCAGATCTTTCGAAGCTTCATCGAATTCTTGTTGCGCAAGCTTGAGTGCATCCTGTCTGGCGTCAAGAGATTTTGCCGCCGATTCTATTGCGACGTATTCACGATGAGCACTGGCAGTATTATCTCTTACGACAGAAAATTCCTCCCAATTTGAATCGAGGTCTTTATAAGTTTCGAGTTGTTCAACCTTTAATTTACGGTCGCTCTCGAGTCTTTCCAGATTGCTTTCGATCTCAGTGATCCTTTCTCTCGCAGAAATTTCCCGTGCAGTTTCGCGCTTTAGGATCTCGATCCGGCCCTTTGGATTATTTAAATCAGCAAGGTCTTTTTCGATCGATCTTAGTTCTTCGGTAAATTTCTCCAGGTCCTCCGTGCGTTTTTTCAGCGATTCCTTTTCGTCTTTTAACGTCGTGCCTTCAGTAGCTATCTCCGTCTCACGATTTATCAGCGTCTGGAGTTGGGCTCCGAATTTCTCCGCTTCACGGGAATCTTTGAGCGAAATCGCGAGTTCTCTTTGCTCGGTCTCAAGTTTATCGATCTTTGTTTTGGCTCCGGAAAACTGATCTTTTAAAAAGCCTTCGAGAGTTTCGCCTTCTTTAAGATTCAGACATTTTTCCGAGAGGATCGGGCAGACGTTGTTTTCGACTTGAACCTGAAATTGCTCATCGGTCTTAAGTTTCGCCCGGAGATTTGCCAGACTCTGCCGTATCTCATCGTCGCGTTTTTGCCGCTCAATTAAGAATACCGATTCGCCGCCTTTCTCTTCCGCGTCTTTTTTCTGAAGCTGGTTTTCACGATAACGCGCGCGCAGCTGTTCGATCTTTTCGTCAAGGCTCTTTATCTGAGTCTCAGCCGAACGCGCCTCAGCGATGCTGTTTCTAAGCGTTTCCTGCTTCTTCTCGAGTTCGATTTGAGTTTCAACTTTCGGGTTCAAACTGCGAATTTCCTCATGAGCCTCAGCGATCTTCTTCCGGTCTTCAACCGCAGTTTTCTGATCAGCTTTTACATTTACGAGCGCTGTTTCGACTTTCGATAATTCCGTGCGAAACTTTTCGCGCTCGGTCCTTTCACGTTCGAATTCTTTGAGTTTTCCAAGTGCATTTACGTGAGCCTGATAATCGCTTTCGAGTTCCTTAATTTTTGTTGCTGCAGCTGCAGCCTGTTCTTTCTCGCTTTTTGATCTTTCCAATACGAATTCGGCTTTTGAGCTTTCGCTTCTTATCTTTTCAAAAGCATTATTGAGCTCGCTGATCTTTGTCGCAATTTTTTCAAATTCCCGTACTATTTTTTTCTTCTCGGTAAATTCCGCTTCAAGACTTAAATGAGAAGATTCGAGTGTTTTCAGATCTTTGTTTAGGTCTTCAAGATCCATTTCAAGCTGTTCAAACCGCGCCAGCTCGCCCTCGGCACGAGCGATCTTTTCGCGCGCGGTTATGATCTTTCCATCTACGTACCTTACAGTCTCGATCAATTTATCGGAGCTTTCGCGATATTCTTCTACCTTTAGCAGTTTGTCGAAGGCGCGTTTTCTTTCAGTCGGTGATTCGAGAAAGATCGCGGTCAGAGTTCCTTGCGGAACACCGATCGCGCGCCGGAAAAGCGATTCAAGATCCGTGCCGGCTTCCGCGCCGAGATGCTGCCAGAGAAAACGTGTGACCTCTTCTTTCTTATCGGCGATCCGTGTTTTAAGGCGCGGGTCGTAAATGTAGTAAGCCGTTTTTGTATCGCGATGAACCACATATCTGCGTCCATCGAGCCCGCTTTCAAAGGTTACTTTTGCAACGCCTTTTTTCGCGCCGCGTCTTACAAAATCGTCTTTCTTATAATCCAGAAGATCAAATAGCGTCCACGCAACGGCTTCGATGAGCGTTGTTTTTCCTGCGCCATTTTCACCGATAATTGCCGTGGTACCGCGCTCGAATTCGAATTTTGAACTGACGTGAGATTTAATATCTTCGAGCTCGATCTTCGTGATATGCATTGATTGATTTTAGTTGAATTTGCGCAAAAGAAAAAACCTACGCCGAGTTTCTACCGGAATTTATGATTCCAAATGAACAACGAATGATCAGGTCTTCATAAGTTTTCTGAAGGTCATCGCCGCCTTCGCGAATTCTCGTCAGTGCGAATTGCTGGATCGTCGTCAGCGGCAAAACTATTTTTTCGCGCATCATTACGGATTGCTGCGACACCGGGAATTCGGTCATAAACGTCGGTTTTGCGGTAATGATCGCGAGGTATTTGTGCGTCAGGCCATATTCCGTTTTGATCTTTCGCCAAATTTCGCCGTAAGTTTTGTCATTTTCAAGATGTGCGGTCAGCGGGAAATACGTCTTTTGCATCGCCATTTCGGAGTTGTCGATCAGCGCTTTGAAAAACGGATTGTCTTTATAGAGTTTTGTAACTTCATCGAGCCGTCCGAGTTTGTCGATCTCCGAGATCGCTGTTCCGACGCCGTAGAATCCCGGGACATTCTGCTTCATTTGGCTCCAGGCTCCGACAAACGGGATCGCGCGCAGCGAATCAAGCGTCAATTTCTTGTCCGCGCCGCCTCGTTTTGCCGGCCTCGAACCGATATTTGTCCGCGCAAAATATTTTAGCGGGCTGACATTTTCAAGATAATCTAAAAACCCGGGATCATTCTTTAATTCGGAATAGGCTTCAAAGCTTGAATTCGCCAGCGACTTCATCAAGGCTTCTTGCTCTTCCGTAAATGTTTCGTCCGATCTTGAAAAGATCGCACTGTAAATTCCTGCGTTTAAGAGCTGCTCGATATTGTAACGCGCGGAATCGATCGTACCGAAATTTGACGACACAGTTTGCCCCTGAACGGTCAATTCTATCGCCCGGTCGGATATATTCTTTTGCATAGAAGAGAAGAATTTATGAGTTTTTCCGCCGCCGCGGGCCGGCGGACCGCCGCGGCCATCGAAGAAGATAACGTCGATCCCGAATCCGCGTGACACTTCGGTCAGTTCGTCCTTCGCTTTGTAGATCCCCCAATTTGCCATCAAATAACCGCCGTCTTTTGTTCCGTCGGAAAAACCAAGCATTATGGTTTGGGCGTTGTTTCTGCGCTCGAGATGTTTGCGATAGATCTCATTGCTGTAAAGCTTTCGCATCGTTTCGGCTGCGTTACTGAGATCCTGTACCGTTTCAAAGAGCGGTACGATATCAATACTCAGTTCTTCGCGTTTCCAACCGCCGAGGAGAAACATGCCGATCACCTCTACGACATTTAGCGGATCCTGCGCATGAGAAATTATGTATCGATGACAACCCGCCTCGCCGTTTTCGCGCTGAATTCCTTTGATCGCTTTTATGTTCTCAAACGTATCATTTGTCAGAGGATCGTCAAATAAATCGACATCGATCTCTTTATCGATATTCAATAAGAGATCTATTTTTGCTTCATCCGAAAGCGTCGGGAAATCACCCGGCAGGGCTTCTGTCAATTCTGCTATTTGCTCGTAAATATTCTTGTGAATAGAGCTGTCTTGCCGGATATCGAGTGACGCAAAATGGAGCCCGAAGAGTTTTACTTTGTAGATCAATTCGTCGATCAATTCGATAAATAGGCCATTGTGCTTTTCGATGATCGACGTTCGAATATTCTCTAACGATCCCAGTATTTCGGTCTTAGTCAGTCGAGGTTCACCCGAATTGAGAAACGCCTCTTCGTACAATTTATTTTCGAGTTCGAGCAGAAGATTCTCGACGACCGAGAATGTGAGCCGTCGTTTTATCGTTTTGACCTCGGCGTAATAGAGCCGCAGGATCGCATTTCGCAAAGCTTTTGCAACCCTAACCGTAGTATCGGCCAAAACAAACGGATTTCCGTCGCGGTCGCCGCCCGACCAGAAACCCATTTTTACGAGATTCTCGGTCGAAAGATCTTCGTCCGGAAAAGTATGATGAAGCTCCGTAATTATCTTTCCGATCGCTTGGTAAAAAACATTTTCGAGATACCATATCAGGCTCGTGGCTTCATCAAACGGTGTCGGCTTTTGCTTTTTAAGAAACGGCGTTCGACCAAGCTGCTGGAGCAAAGTTTTGATCTCATTTACATCATTGTCTTCGATCGCCGCGGCGAGATCATTGATTATTCCAAGAACCGATCCGGGATAAAACTGAGTTGGGTGTGCGGTTAAAACAAGTCTGACGTCGAATTTTTTTACTTTTTCAGCGAGTTCGCGGTTTTTTCCATTTTTTATAACGGCGTTTTCAAGATGCGTCAGCGTACCGTTTCCATTCATATTATGAAGCTGGTCAAACGAAGCATCTTCAAGCGCGTCAAATAAAACCACCTGTCTTTCGGCATATTGGATAAAACGAAAGAGCAGATCGAGCTTTTCTTTGTCAGTCTCGAGAGAAGTATTGGTCTCAAAAAAATCATCGATGATCCCGGCCGGACTTTTCCCGTGCTCATAGCCTTTTTCGCAGGTTTGATTAAAAAGAGAGAGCAATATTCCGGTATTTTCGATCCCATGAAAGGGAAGCGAAAGAAATAAGCTGTTGTAGAGCTGAAACCTTATTCCGATCGAGTTTTCAAACTTTTCGAGTACATCGCGCTGAGTAAGTGTCATAAGAAAAATTGTAATATAGATTCTGTAAAATTTCAGATTTCAAATTTCAGATCTCAGATTATGGATTCGAGATTCAAGATCTCAAAGTTCAAAGTTCAAAGTTCCAAATTTCAGATCTCAAATCTCATATTTTAGATTTCCGATTTAGGCCCAAAATGCAGCCGGAAAAATATTGCTCGCGGGTTTTGAGCCGAGTATATTATTAATGAATATCGATTCTTACTCGAGATACACAGCAGCCGATTTCGGTTTTGAAATTTGAAATTTGAAATCTGAAATTCTCACATCCCAAGGAGTACCTCATGAAATATAAAAGATTTGAAGACCTTCCCGTTTGGAAAGAAGCGATTGATTTTGCAGTGAAAGTTTTTAATCTCAGTGAAAAGGCGAGAAGCGAGTATGCAGGTTCGGGAGATCTAAAAAACCAACTCGAGCGCGCCGCGGTTTCGGTTTCAAACAACATCGCCGAAGGATTTGAACGAGGAACGACGACCGAGCTTATCCATTTTTTATATATCTCAAGGGGTTCTTCGGGAGAATGTCGTTCTTTAACTTATATCTTGGGGCGCTTGCCAAGATTTGGAAAACATAAAGCTGAGATCCTTGATCTTAGATCAAGATCCGAGAAAATAAACAAACAGCTCTACGGCTGGATAAATTCGTTAAAAAACACCGATATTAAAGGCGAGAAATTCCTGACTGACAAAGAAAGAATCAGCTACGAGCGGAAGAAGGAAATAGAAGAATTTGACGAAGAGATGAGGGAATTTCGGGAAGATTTCAAACGAAAACTCGAAAGCGGGGAATTATATAGTAAGAAATAATTTCAAATTTCAAATTTCAAATCTTAAATTTCAGATCTAAGATCTCAGATCTCAAATTTCATATTTCATAATTAAGATTCCGGATTTGAGATCTGAAATTTTAGATTCGAAATTCAATATCAACGCCTACCCGTTTCCCGGCTAATTTACTAAGATTTTTCTTACTTTGATTTTATTCGCACTCTTTTTTGAGATTTGAAATTTGAGATCTGAAATCTCCATTTTGAAATTTGAAAAAATAATTATTGATTTTCCAACCGATACGATAAAAGCTTAAGCTTATAAATATTCGTTTTGCCTGATTTTTCCGAAATTTGAAATCTGAGATCTGAAATTTATTTTACATGACCAAACCAAACACAATCGGCGAGTTAAAAGAAAGCGGTTATCAAACCCGTTCTGTAAAAGATGAATTGCGCGGGAATCTGATCAAGAAGCTTCGTAATAAAGAAAGACTGTTTTCGGGAATTCTGGGCTATGAAGAATCTGTAATTCCGCAAATAATAAACGCCGTCCTCTCAAAACACAATATTATCTTTCTGGGACTCCGCGGCCAGGCTAAAAGCCGCATCATCAGGCAGTTAACGGAGTTTCTTGACGACGAAATGCCGATCATTGCCGGTTCGGAAGTAAACGACGATCCGCTTGGGCCCTTGTCCGCGTACGGCAGGTCTCAAATAGATATTCATGGCGATGAAACAAAGATCGATTGGGTAACGCGTGAGAATCGTTTTGTCGAGAAACTTGCTACACCTGACGTGACGATCGCGGATATTATCGGCGACGTTGATCCGATCAAAGCCGCAAAAGGCGGGCATCTTTTGTCGGATCAGCTGACAATGCATTTTGGTCTTTTGCCGCGTGCAAATCGCGGAATATTTGCGATGAACGAGCTGCCGGATCTTGCGGGGAAAATTCAGGTTGGGCTTTTTAACATAATGCAGGAAGGTGACGTGCAGATCAAAGGCTATCCCGTTCGCCTGCCGCTTGATGTGATGCTCGTATTTAGCGCAAATCCCGAAGATTATACGGCGCGCGGTAAAATAATCACACCATTAAAAGACAGGATCGGGGCCGAGATCCAAACGCATTATCCGAAAGAACTGCATCTTGGGGTTTCGATCACGAAACAGGAAGCTTGGACCCAACGAGAAGGCTTCGAAGATAACAGTCTCGAAATTCCGGAGTTTATCAGCGAGATCATTGAGCAGATCGCGTTTGAAGCGAGAGACGATCAGCGGGTAGATAAACGTTCGGGTGTTTCGCAAAGATTTCCGATAACTGTTTTAGAAGCAATAGTTTCAAACACGGAAAGACGTGCCTTGATGACAAATGAAAAAGTGCTTGTTCCGCGGATCTCCGATGTTTACTCGGCGCTCCCGGCGATGACCGGAAAGATGGAACTCGAATACGAAGGCGAACAGATCGGCGCCGAAAAACTTGCCAAAGATCTGATAAAACGTGCGGCGGGCGTGATCTTTGAAGGATTTTTTCTCGGGATCGATTTTGAGCCGACGGTGAAATGGTTTGATGAAGGAAATAAGATCCTGCTCTCGGATACTGCATCAGCAGAAGAGTGCGTGATGCTGCTCGAAGCCGTTCCGCAATTGATCGAATCTACGCTCACACCGCTTGCGATCGATAATAATGACAGGGCAAATATCGTTTCAGCCTGTGAATTTGTACTTGAAGGTTTGTACGCAGAAAACAAAATTTCGCGCAGCGAAGACGGCGGTTTCGAAGCGGCAACAAAAGCGAAGCGCGACCGGCGCGGAATGATCTATGAAGATCTGACGGATCTGGATAGTTTTTGAATCGCCGGCACGCAGGCGGCTCGCCTGCAATGAGTTCGAAAGCGCGAAAACGCCATAACAAGAATGAAACGCATGGAACCAGTCGATTTTGAAAACGGATGCAAAGGACAAAAAAGCCGGGACGAGTTTTAAAACTTATCCCGGCTTTACTAAATAATACTTCTCCAAACTAAGGTCTGCGATAATATCTTCGGTTTTTCTTCTTCTTATCCTTTGGATTGATTCCATATGAATAAACCGCCGCACTGCCTGCTCCTACTCCGGCTCCGATCAAAGCACCTTTTTTGCCGCCGATCAAGGCGCCGATTATCGAGCCAGCTGCGGTTCCGACGCCAATGTTTATCAAATTACGCTTCTTTTCGTAAGTACTTTTGTTTCTGTTGTACTTACTGGCTTTGTACGTTTTTCCATTGTAATAGCGTCTGCTCGTCGATTGAGCGTCTGCTGCGACTGGAAGCATTATTGCCATAATCGCGATCGTCATAAATGTTGCTATAAATTTTTTCATCGCATTTTCTCCTTTTTGTACTTCCTGGGGAGGAGAGCGTATTAATTTGTAACGATTTTGTGTGTTACGGGGTTGAGATGTAAGAGATTTGGTAAAGCGTTGTCGGTGAATTTTGGTCAAATATTTCCAAAAGTTGGGGCAAGTCCTTGTCAAATATACACTTAACTGTCGAATAACAGTCAAAGTCTTGACAAAACTTTACTTCGCACAGATCGGCTGATCAAAAGGAAACGCCGCGAGATATTTCACTCGCAGCGTCTAATTGTTTTAAACCAATGTTCAATCTCCTTATGGAGCATAACGAAAAGCTAGTTTTTAGGGTTGATCCCGTACGTATAAGCTGCGCCGGCGCCGGCGCCAACTCCGGCACCGATCAAAGCACCGCGTTTCCCGCCGAAAATTCCGCCGAGCAATGCGCCCGTTCCTGCACCGATGCCAATGTTGAGAACATTTCGGTGGCGCCGGTAAAATGATGGTCTGTACGGATCATCGTAATAAAGTCCGCCATAAAGTGGATCACCGTAATCGAAAAAGCTTGGTGAAATATCCGCATCGCCCGGATATTCCTGAACATATCCCGAAAAGAGCGGCGCCGAAACATTTTGATACGTGGCGATGTGATCCGGAAAATTATTTACGGTTCCGTAGTTATATTGATAACCCGGATCATAATCATCATACGAATCATATTTATCATCGTCGAAATTATAGTATCTTTTTTCAGCCCGGTATCTATCATTAGGCACATAACCATTGCTCCGATTCGTTCGCACGTATCTCACCGGGTTTCGGCGCACTACCTGTTGTTCGTAATACCTTCTTGCTAAACGACGCTCGGCACGTCTGTTTGCCTGTCGTGCATATCGGAGATACGCTTGTCTTTCCGCCTGTTGATAAGCCGCTATCTGTGCCCTTCTGTAGACTTCATTGCGTAAATCTCTATATACATACTTTCGCTTTTCGACACGTATATAAGGTCTTCTGTCGCGCTGGCGATAATCGCGACGCTGATACCTGCGATGTTCATCGCTTTGACGAGCGATTCGATCGTTCCTTTGTGCTACGGGATCGTAATTGCGCACCTTAACTCTACTCATGCGCTCATATCTTTCCTGATAGCGCGGGTTTACGCTTTGAACTGCCTGACGGTTATTTCTTCTGTCTTCGCGCTGATGATCGCGCTTTTGAGACTTGCCGCGTTTTTCGGCGCGGTGTTGGGTTTTCTTAAAACGTTTGCCTTGTTTTACTTTGCTGGACTTGTTTCCGCCGCCTGCGTAGGTATTAACTGAAAACACCGGCACACAAACCGCGCAAACAAAAAACATCAATAATAGAATCAAAAACCTTCTCATATCTACACCTTCCTTATAAATTCAAGGGGCTGACCCAGATAACACATAAAGTGTAGTATTAGGGCAGTATGAGAAAGAGCAGATTGAGCAGGGTAAAACAGAACAAGTTGATAGAACATTTTGTTGCAGGAACAACAGCCCGGTGTGCATCTGATCTGGTAGGTGTAAACAGGAAAACGGCGGCATATTATTTTGAGCGTTTGCGGAGGATAATCAGTGTCCATTTGGAGGCAGAAGCAGGTGAGTTTTTAAGCGGAGAAATAGAAGTTGATGAATCATATTTTGGAGGCAGAAGAAAAGGCAGGCGAGGACGAGGAGCGGCAGGTAAAACTCCGGTGTTTGGCTTGTTAAAGAGGGGCGGGAAGGTTTACACAAAGATAATCGCGGATGCGAAAGAAAGCACTCTGATGCCAATTATTGAAGGAAAAGTGGTACCTGATAGTATCGTCTATACAGACTGTTGGCGCGGCTACAATGCTCTGGATGTGTCGGACTTTAGACACTACCGAATAAACCATTCAAAGCTGTTTGCGAACAAGCAAAATCACATCAACGGAATAGAGAATTTCTGGAACCAAGCAAAGCGTCATATGCGAAAATTCAACGGAGTGCCGAAGAACAATTTCCCGCTATTTTTGAAGGA